>JACMQE010000246.1 GCA_014377145.1 Glaciimonas sp.
ACCGCATCACCCTTGCCGAGCAACGCAGCCCCCGCCTGCAAAGCCCACACCGGTACCGGCAGCAAACGCGCAGGCACCGCGGCTGCTTGCGCCATGCCGCGCACCAACTCGGTGGTGGACATGTCTTGTCCGTCACTCACCAAAAAAGTCTGGTTGGCCGCTTTGGGGTGGCTTATGCAGGTGACGATGAAATCCACCAGGTTGTCCAACGCCACCAAGCTGCGCTGGTTATGCACGGCACCCAACGGCAAAGGCCAGCCGCGCTGCACGGCACGCATGAGGGCGGCAAAGTTCGCTTTGACGCCCGGGCCATACACCAGCGGCGGGCGAATGATGACCACCTCCATGCCCGTGTCGGCGCCAAGTTGGCGCAAACCCTGCTCGGCCTCGTGTTTGCTCTGACCGTAGGCATCTTGCGGGGCGGCTGCATCAACTTCAGTGAATGCTCGGCCGGGTTGTGTGGCCTCGCCATTGACCTTGACCGAGCTGATAAAGACAAACCGTCTGACCCCTGCTGCGGCAGCTTGGCGCGCTAGATTCAATGTGCCTTCCACGTTGACGGTGCGAAACGCTGTCAGCGGGTCGGCCTCAGTGTCCTGCATGACGTGAACGCGAGCGGCGAGATGAACCAAGATATGGACGCCCACCAACTTATCTTGCAACTCCGTTTGCTGCGTTAAATCTCCAAAACATAGGTGTTTGGCTCCGTCCACCGGCGTTGCAAGGGATCTCCGCGTCAACGCAAGCACTTCAAATTGTCCTATTGCGACCAACTTAGAAACAAATACAAGACCCACTAGTCCCGTAGCGCCCGTGATAGCGACCTTAGGCATAAACTCATTCATAGCGCAACCAAAAATCGTCATTAACCGTAAATTAATGTTGCAAACATTAAATCGTAATTCCAAAAGCAGTATGAACGATTCTTAAGGGCGCTAATTTACAGCGTTCAGAGATACAATCTATATCCCTTACGTAAATCGTATTGTGGGCATTTTTATTATAGCTACTTAGTTTTTTTATAGTTCGAGTTTGAGGGTCGTAAGAAACCGGGAAAAATTTAAAATCAACTATCTTATTGTGAATTACTTCGTTGCTATACCCAAAATCCTCCCCGCTTCCATTAAGCTCTATAATTATTGCAGAGACATTTTCGGTTGATAGTATTTTTGATGCACCCTCAATAACATGGTACTCAAAACCCTCGACGTCAATTTTAAAAAAATATTTGCAGTCAATTGAAAGTTCACTATCTAACGTACCAACTTCAATCCGAGTTGTATTTTTGGCGTCATCGACCAAACTGACTTTA
Organism: Glaciimonas sp.; assembly: GCA_014377145.1. Next base: position 1,313 of record JACMQE010000246.1, read on the forward strand.
TTAATAGTATCATTTTTATTGGTAAAAAATAATGCGCCCTGCTTATCGCCAATCCCCATATTTCTTACATCAACAATAGATTCAATTCTATTTATTTTTATTTGATCCATTAGCCTGTCAGCAGTTTCAGGAAGTGGCTCGAACGCAATGCTTTTGCACTGAATAACTTTAGATGCGAGAATTGTGTAAGCACCTATATTCGCACCCACGTCAACAAAAGTTTCGTCAGGCTGAATGGCGTGAAGTAAAAAAAGCATGTCTTCATATTCCATAAAGCCAGCATATATATTTCCTGTTAGTCCGGCTTCGCCATATCCGGTTATAAACATTGAATTTTCGACCCAGGGAACAATTACTTTTCTTTTTAGAATCCTTGTACCTATTTGCCATCTAAAAAAATTGGCGATAGCTTTAAGCTTATGGGTGGTATTTAATGGGTGCTGCGTAATAAACTTGGCGATAGCAAAAATTTCGGCACTGAGTTTCAATTTATATCTCGCTTACTATATTATATAAACTATATTATATAAACTATATTATATTGACGTTAATTTTCAAGGCAATTTGAAATTTTATTTTGTCATAAATAGACCGAGGTTAACTGGGCGATTTCTGAGAAAAGGGGCTTATTTTTTTACTTTTGATCACTTAGTCCGAGTCAAAAATGTTCATCGCTTTTTCGCACATACTCCCGATAAGACTTTGAATTATTGTGTATCAAATAAATGGTCGGCTACCCATATTTAACAGACTCGAATCAACATCTAAATTTAACTTCGCGCTGAAGTTCGAAAGTACTCCATTAATTTTAAAGGATAGCGAATTAATATCTTCAACCAATTGGTTGGTATGGCGTTAACTCGACAAGCACGCATCATCTCGCGATTAAGCTGCAAAGTAGCTCGCCAACCACTGGTGCTGATGCCGCCCATTTGCATGCACACCAAGGATTCAGGTAAGTGACGATGGCGCAATTCAGCGTGCTTGAAAACTCTGGCGATGAACTCAAAATCACCGGCTATACGGTAGTCAGTGCAAAACGTGCCGTAACGTTCAAACAAGCCGCGGCGAACAAATAGTGCCGGGTGCGCAGGCATCCAACCCCAGCCCAGTCTGCCGGGCGTGAAGCGACCCGAGTTGTAGCGACGCACAACAGCGTCTTGCTGGCCCGCCCGAAAAAACTCTACATCACCGTACAAGGCATCAAGCCGTTCTGATTGCATTACAAAAGCAACCCGTGATAAGGTGTTGGCGTCTTTGTAAAAATCATCGGAATTAAGAAAGGCAACAACGTCACCAGTGGCGAATTTAATACCTTTATTCATAGCATGGTAAATGCCGTTGTCCTTCTCAGAAACAAGCTTTGCCACATGCGTACCTTCAGTCGCAACAACATCCAAAGTACGGTCGATTGATCCTCCGTCAATAATAATATGCTCGACGTTTTTATATGTTTGCTCGCGCACCGAGCGAAGCGTATCGCTAATTGTTTTGGCTGAGTTGTAGCAAACGGTGATGACCGTAATCTTCATGAATATTTTAAAAAAGTAGGATTTTAATCGTGAAATTTAGTGCTTTAGATTTTTGCAGGCCACGGCAATCATCGCATCGGCCACGACATCCCAGTCTTTCGGTATTTCGCGCATTTGGACAGACCAGTCTGGCCACCATCCCGCGGAAAGGCGGATATGTAAAGTCTCTATCGCAGCTCGCAAAGAGACGATAGAACACGGATCAAAATAAATTGCGCCATCGGCGCAGAGCGCATGGGCGTATGGCAGGTCCGGACACACAATGGGCAAGCCCATGAACATGGCCTCCACCAGCGGAAATCCATAACTCTCATCCGTCGAGAGAAACAGTAAAGCATCCACTTCACCATAAGCTCGAATCATTTCAGTTGCCGACAGAAACCCCACACACGCAATCCATGAAACATCAGGTGCCGGGTTATTTTCTACGGGCACGGTGAGCTTCAAACTATCAATAGGCCAAGCTGAATCCAGTTTAGGATTAATGTCCGCTAGTAACTTATGATTTTTATGTGGATACCCAGCAGCTGGATAGACAAGCCTCAACTTCGCTCCAGAA
>JACMQE010000247.1 GCA_014377145.1 Glaciimonas sp.
ACAAAACATAGACGTGCTGTTGACCAACAGCACCGAGGCAGAGGCAATTAAGCTCTTTGCCAACACTTACCTAGCAATGCGCGTGGCTTACTTCAACGAACTGGACACCTACTCCGCCAGCCACGGACTGGACACGCGGCACATAATTGATGGTGTATGTCTGGACCCCCGAATTGGCCGACAATACAACAACCCATCGTTTGGTTATGGAGGGTATTGCCTCCCCAAAGACACCAAACAATTGCTAGCCAACTACCGGGATGTGCCGCAAACCCTGATGCGAGCCATTGTAGACTCCAACGCCACGCGCAAAGATTTTATTGCAGATAGTATATTGAAGCGCCAGCCCAAAGTAGTGGGTATCTATCGCCTAATCATGAAAGCCGGATCCGACAACTTCAGGGCAAGTAGCATCCAAGGCATCATGAAACGCATCAAAGCCAAAGGCGTGGATGTGATCGTGCATGAACCGGCACTTAAAGAGCTTATGTTCTATAACTCGAGAGTAGTCAACGACCTCGCGCGATTCAAGCTGGAGGCTGACGTGATTGTGGCCAATCGCATCACTGACGACATCACCGACATGGCAGAAAAGGTGTATAGCCGCGATTTGTTTGGACAAGATTAAGTGCTAGCTCGTCTCAAGTCCTACCTCAATAGCGCCAAAAACCATCAAGGTTTTCGTCGTTACTTTGCGAATACCTCTTGGATGTTTGCAGAGCAGATATTACGCATGATTGCGGGCCTGATGGTGGGTATTTGGGTAGCGCGATACCTGGGCCCAGTACAGTTCGGTACGTTTAGCTATGTTATTGCGTTTGTCGCCTTGTTTAGCAGCATTGCAAAGTTAGGTCTAGACAGCATTGTTGTTCGCGACTTGGTAAGTGCGCCGAGTCAGCGGGACCGCTATGTAGGCACTGCATTCTGGTTAAAGCTCATTGGGGCGACTCTCATGCTAGGCGCGATTTCACTTGCCGTACGGCTAACAACCAATGATGCCAGTACTAATCTTTATATTTTTATTATTGCCAGCGGCACGATATTCCAATCTTTTGAAGTCGTAGATTTTTATTTTCAATCCAAAGTTCTTTCTAAATTCGTATCGACCTGCAAGCTAACGCAACTCTTTATATCTTCGCTGCTAAAACTTTACCTGATTTTTACGGGAGCAGATTTACTTTTATTTGTGATCGTAAGCCTAGTTGATCAAATCACGCTTGCCATATCGCTGTACCTCGCTTATCGCCACCAAAAAATTGGGAGTTTTTATCGCCATTTTGATCTACCGACTGCGAAAAAACTACTACGCGATAGTTGGCCTCTTATTATAAGTAATCTTGTGATCATGTTCTACATGCGCATCGACCAGATTATGATCAAAGAAATGTTAGGAGAAAAAGAAGTTGGGCTTTATTCGGCAGCCGCTCGCATAAGTGAAGTGTGGTATTTTATCCCAATTATTCTTACTAACTCGCTGTTCCCATCCATCATAAATGCAAAAATGCAGAGCGTGGAGTTGTATTATTCAAGGTGGCAGCGTTTATATGCCCTAATGCTTTGGACGGCAATAGCGATTGCGTTGCCAATGACATATTTAAGTGACCGACTAATAACCATGTTGTTCGGCGAAGCTTACAGGGATGCTGGTCCGGTATTGACTATTCATATTTGGGCAGGTGTATTTGTTTTCCTAGGTGTGGCTAGTGCGAAATGGTTCGTCAGTGAAGATCTACAAAGATATTCGGTTATCAATACTTTGGTCGGGGCTGTCGTAAATATCCTTCTGAACTTGCTACTAATCCCGAAGTACGGCATATATGGGACGGCAGTAGCAACAGTGTTGTCGTACTCCATAGCGGCATACTTTATGAATTTTGTGTTTCAAGCTACGCGAGAAAATTTCTATCGTCTATCTAGATCATTAATTTCATACAGATAAAAATACTTGTCATGATAAAAGTTATTAAAAATTTGATGCTTACAAAACCAATTAAAGCTTTAAGAAATATTAGAAATAATTATTTCGATGGAAATTCGATCAAGTCTTACTCTCAAGAAGGTGAAGACATGATACTAAGACGCATTTTTGAAGAGAAAAAAATTGGTTTCTACGTGGACGTTGGGGCGCATCATCCATTTAGATTTTCAAATACATATTTTTTTTATAAGCGCGGATGGCAAGGCATTAATATCGACGCCATGCCTGGCAGCATGGAAGTATTTAAAAAACACAGATCGAAAGATATTAATTTAGAAATACCAATTGGCAATGGAGATGAAACATTAACATATTTCTCTTTTAATGAGCCCGCTTTAAACGGTTTTTCAGAAAAACTTTCACGTGATCGCCATGGAAAGAATGGGTATTTTATTCAACAAGAGATAAAGCTGAAAATTTCTAAACTTTCGTCAACGCTTGATAAATATTTACCTTGTGGAGTTCTAATAGATTTTTTAAGCATCGATGTAGAAGGTCTAGATTTTGATATTTTACAATCCAATGATTGGTTAAAATATAAGCCTAAATGTATACTTGTTGAAATATTAGCAAGTTCTTTGCATGAAATTGAAAATGGGCAAATTGCTCTTTTTTTAAAGAACTACGGTTATTACGTGTTTGCTAAAGCGGTGAACACTGTATTTTTTGTTCAAGAGCCATTAAAATAATTCTTATTTATGAGTAATAAAATATTGGTTACCGGTGGCGCGGGCTTTCTTGGTTCACACCTGTGTGACCGCCTGATCAGAGAAGGTCATGATGTGTTGTGCGTGGATAATTTCCTCACTGGCAGCAAGGGAAATATTGCTCACTTGGTGGGTAACCCTTACTTCGAGGTGATGCGGCATGATGTCACCTTTCCGTTGTACGTAGAGGTTGATCAAATATACAATTTAGCGTGTCCGGCATCGCCTGTGCACTACCAATTTGATCCGGTGCAGACGACCAAGACAAGCGTGCACGGCGCGATTAATATGCTGGGTCTTGCCAAACGGGTTAAAGCGCCAATTTTGCAAGCGTCGACCAGCGAGGTCTATGGCGACCCAGAGGTGCATCCCCAAACGGAGAGCTATTGGGGAAAAGTTAACCCAATCGGCATCCGTAGCTGCTACGACGAAGGTAAACGGTGCGCTGAGACCCTGTTTTTTGATTACCACCGCCAGCACCAACTGCAAATCAAGGTCATGCGTATTTTCAATACCTATGGGCCACGTATGCACCCCAAAGATGGACGTGTGGTTAGTAACTTTATCGTCCAGGCGCTGAAAGGTGAAAACATAACCATATACGGCGACGGACAGCAGACCCGTAGCTTCTGCTATGTCGATGACTTGATTGACGGCATGTTGCGCTTGATGGAAAGCCCTTCGGATTTCACGGGCCCAGTCAATATCGGCAACCCGGGTGAATTTACGATGCTGAAACTCGCTGAAAAGGTAATTAAATTGACAAACAGTTTGTCGAAGATCATCTTTCTCCCGCTACCACAGGACGATCCCCGGCAACGTCAGCCGGATATTTCACTTGCGAAGGATCGCTTAGGTTGGACCCCTAAGGTCTCGCTTGAGGAGGGGCTGTCTCGAACAATCGACTATTTCAGGAAAATAGTGTGCGTCTGAAGTCCGTAATAAAAATTTCTGCGTGAATATGACGGATCTAACGCCTACAAGTACCGAGTCCGATATTGACGGCTTTGATGTGCCAATCGCGTTCATAATTTTCAACCGCCCAGATGTTACCCGCCGTACCTTTGGAGCCATCGCTGCGAGAAGACCTCGCAAATTGTTTCTCATTTCCGACGGTCCCAGACCTAATTGTCTAGGTGAAGCCGATAAAGTTATGCAGACACGCGCCATAGCGCAGCGGGTCAACTGGCCATGTGAGGTATTTACCAACTTTTCTGAAGTTAATATGGGATGTAAGCGTCGCGTATCTTCCGGCATTTCCTGGGTTTTCGAAACTACAGACCGGGCGATAATTTTGGAAGATGATTGTCTGCCCGCGCCCTCATTCTTCTCTTATTGCAGAGAGATGCTAACCATTTATGAGCGCGACAAGAGAGTGTTCTCGATTTCCGGCTCGAATTTTTCTGATAAAACCACCCAGTGTGGTCACAGCTTTTCTCGTTATTCTCTGATGTGGGGTTGGGCGACTTGGGCTGATCGTTGGTCGGGGTATGTCCTTGATCCGAAAGATAATTTCAGTGTTTTGCTTCGCACTTGGTGGAATCGACCCATTGTTCTAATTTATTGGCTTTTGATATTCCGAAATCTTGCGGCAGGAAAAATCGACACCTGGGACTATCAATGGATATTGGCGGTTTGGCGTGACAATGCCCTTGCCTGCCGGCCGAGTCACAACCTTGTTGAAAATCTAGGGTTTGGTGCCGATGCGACGCACACCTTTAATGCAGACAGCCCGCTGGCAGTACTGAAAACCAGTGAAACTGCAGATAGTTTTGCTGTTTGCCTAACTCCAATCGAGCCCGATAAATCACTTGAATATTTCGATGAGCAGCGCTGGGCTCAGATCAACATCCGCAGCGTTTTACTTATGACTTTTCCGTGGCTGAATCGAGTGAGAGCCTCATTGAGGGCCCTGGTCGCCTGATCATGATGTGGGCTGTCTCCATACTGCTGGCGGGTTTACTTTTCCTCAGCCGGCGTACAAAAGGTCCCATTTGGGCTTTGGCTGTGCCGTGGCTCATATGCCTCCTCCCGATCGCAACTGGCGTCATCGACTACACTTATTTCTCCACGTGGGATGTCGGGTTCGCGGCTGTTTTGACTACATATTTACTCTGCTTTATTGTCGGAGCCGTAGTGCACTATCGCAAAGTGAGGTTGCGGTCAACGAGCCATGCGGACATCTCAGCATCTTACCGGAGTGCATTAAATTGGGCTGCATTTGCTTGGGTGGCGGCTTTCGCGGGAACTCTTTGCATAATTATTGATTTTGTGTTTTATAAAGGAGTGGGACTAGATAACTTGTCGGCTCTTCGCGATCTCATCGTCACAGCGGACTCCTCTACTTGGTTGGTGCGCATGAGTTCGGTCTTGACTTGGGGGGGTATGTATTGCTTTGTGTTTGCGTTGTTTTACAAAGACGAACTTTCCCGCGGTCAATTCATTTTTTTTATTTTACCTATCGTGGGTTATTTTCTGACAGCATTACTCTCGGCTGGCCGTCAAGCCGCATTGCAAATACTCATCTTTGCCGTGCTGACACAGTTATTGAAAAAGGCCCAGTCCGCCACATGGCGCGTAAAATATAAAGCCGGCTGGGCGGTGCCACTGGGCGTGTCCCTCGTAATGATCGCCTATATGGGATACATCGCGATTGCCCGTACCGACGGGTTAGTTTCAAATGAAAAGACTGAAGTTCTCGCAGCCCTATTCGACTACACCCTGTCATCTAACATTGAACAGGTTTTGGTAGTCTTGGGTAATGGGGTAAGGACGACATTGGTTGAGGGTCTGGTCTATTTTTCTTCCTCGGTGGCGCTGTTTTCTATGTTTCTAACGGTGGATTTTCCACATCTGTACGCGGGCGCGATGAGTTTTCCCTTTGTCATGCGCCAGCTTGAGCCGCTCACTGGGCTAAGCGTTATAGGGGCACTGGAGACCAAAAGCCAGCTGATGGGTGAGGCGGGAGTTATTGGTGTTGGCTGGACTACAGGTATCTCTAGTTATATCTTGGACTTTGGGCGTATCGGGGCAGCAGTTATCCTGTTCCTACAAGGTTTCTACACTGCCTACGCATGGCGGCGCGCTGTACTGGGTAACGACTTTCACGAGGCGCTGGTTGCGCTCGTCCTTCTCTCGCTAGTCATTTACATGCCATTACTAGCTGGCTCAAGCGACACAAACCTCTTTCTGTTGTGGGTTTTTGGCGTCGTGGCTTTGGCATTTCGTAAATGGCAACCGAACCAGCGCGCGATTGCGGCGGCGCCCCAAACCCCGGAGCTGAAGAATCCACACCCCTAACTTTTGATTGCTAAATTGATCAGACATTTTGTAAATATCATTTTGTGGCTTCTTCCGCCGTCACGCCTCTTTACTTTGCGTCGATTTTTGCTGCGGTTGGGAGGAGTTCATGTCCCTAAAAGTGTTTGCTTTTGCGGTCGTGGCTGGATCTACGGGCGAGGGGTCGTGGCTATTGGTGTCGACACTTGGTTAAGTCCAGGCGTCGTCATTCATTCTCATGTAGAAGCTCCGGTTGTGGTTGGCGAAAGGTGTGATATCGGGCCGGGCGTCGAGTTTATACCGGGAAGTCATATTATCGGAGCGTCTTCGCGACGCGCCGGTATGGGTACTGCAAATCCGATTTCTATCGGCAATGGTTGTTGGCTCGGAGCGAAAAGTATCATACTTGGCGGCGTAAGCATTGGTGATGGATGCATCGTGGCGGCAGGAGCTGTTGTGACAGATAGCGTTCCACCCAATACTTTGGTTGCGGGGATTCCAGCAAGGTTCAAGAGGCAGTAACCTCTATGAAACCCCGTGTACTGATCCTCTGCAACGCGTTAGATGATGTCACTCGTCAACAGCGCAGTATTACTACCGATAGTCCCGCCGCGTCACGAAAAATATTCATGCTGTGCCAGGCATTGCGCCTAGCTGGCGTAAGGCCATGTGTTGTCAGCTTGGGGCGCGGGCGGGCCGGTGGCTCAACGGCTTTCTTTCCACATGTCATCCGTCGAGTGCAAGGCGTGCCTGTTTTCTATGCGCCATTTTCACGGATTCCATTCTTGTCGGAGCTGATCTCGTTGTTGGCGCCTCTAGGAATTATCTTCAGGTTGCGACGGCAGAGTCCGAAGGCCGTAATCTTTTACAACCGCGTGATCGCCTATCTGCCAGGGTTACTGGTCTCCTCTGTCTTGGGTTATCGCAACGTGCTTGATCTCGAAGATGGAGAGGTGACAGCTAGTGGTCAAAAACGAGTTGGAGTTCTAGCCCGACTCGTGCCTAAGGTATTCGATCGATTTTGCGGAGAAGGAGCGTTGCTGGCATGCAGTGCTCTGGCTGAGCACACCACGGCTCGACCGGTGCTTTGCTATTACGGCACGGCAGTTGGTGAGCCGCTCTCAATAAAATGGCAGTCTGAATGTGTGACAGTTCTGATGGGGGGCACTCTTTGTTTTGACACGGGTGCTGAGTTACTGATCGATGCGTTACGACAGCTACGTCGCGTATGCCCTCCTTGGGCTGAAAAGCTGTGCTTTGAGATCACAGGCCAAGGACCAAGTC
>JACMQE010000248.1 GCA_014377145.1 Glaciimonas sp.
GCATGCAGCGCGTATAGTTGTTTTTGTCTTCGGTTTTTGTGTCATTGTCCGTTGCGTTCGCTTTAATAGCTCTTTGAGTTTAGGTAATTTAGTGGCCAGGTCATTTCGGAAACAACACTAGGGATTTTTACTGCCATTTTTCGTTCGTAGGCGACGGGTGGCAGATTACCCAATACTGAATTCAATCGCTTGGTGTTATAGAAGCCGACAATATACGTGCATTGGGGTGGCGGGCATATGGTCGTTGCCAGACCCAGAGGCGCTCCATCTTGAGATTTAAGAAAAAGCGCTTCGCGAAGGCGTTATCCCAACAATTTCCTTTCTGACTCATAATGCAAACAAAGCCATGTTCGTCAAGAAGACTCTGGTACAGCGCAATTGCATATTGACTGCCACGGTCAGAGTCAACGATTACCCGAGAGCTGGTTGGCGCTGGGCAATAGCCATGTTTAGAGCAGCACAAAACACTTTTGCAGGCATACGTGTCCTAATATTTGCATTCCGTAATTGAATACCGTCATCAGGATGCAATTAACGTGGCAGGGTTGCGCCATTGAAAGTGATTACGAAACAATAATACTGGTGCGTTTTATAGCACTACTATCCACCGGTCTAACAAAAATCACAATCGATTAAATAAAAAAATTAAGATGCGTTGCACAGATAGCTTTTTTACTTGAATTACGCATGCGTACCTTTAATATTCAAATGAAACATTAAGCGAACATTTAATGATTTCGATCTCTACCATCTTTACCTTCAACCCCAATACACAGTATCCTTAGAAAAAAATTTCGGTATTCACCGTCATACAATGTTTTCTTCCTCCCAGACTTATGTAAGATCAAATAGTTGTGAGAAAAGATGCCGATCATGCGCTATGCAGAAAAAATGATGTCCCTCAGATTAACGTTGCTGACACTTTGTTTTAGCACCTTCATTTTGATGGCAATACATGCGGCGCAAGCAGCTGAAATCAATCTGAATATTAAGGATCAAGGACAGGCTAGCGCCGAATTTTTTATATTGAGCGTCGCCCTCACGCCACCTGCAATGCGCCGGTTAGTAGAAGCATCGCATAACACCTTGCAACAGAAATTGATGATTAGTCTGGACGGCAACGTTGTCAGCACCCCAATCATACGCATGGCACTGCAAAGCTCTCATTTAAAATCAATTTTATCGCAGGACATGGCCAGTAATGTATTTCCTAGCCTATTAACCACGCCGGTTAAATCGATATCCCTATCGGGCTTTTCTATGCAACCTTGGACGCTAGGAAAATGAACCGAAAGCCCGACTGCAGATGTTCTCACTTCAGAATATGTGCCCAACGAAAAACTATCGATTTCTAGCAAGGCGCTCAACGCACCGACATGCAAACAGGTGAATCACACATTCGTCGCGAAGACCGATACGATGATCGAATTGCGCGTTGACCCCCCGTAGCGAATGCGTATTTGATTCCTCTTTACGCTATTGGCAGTGATTTCAGCGGCCCGCTAACGAGAGAAAGCACCTACCGTTGACAATAAACGACAATGGCCATACAAACATGACAATATTGACTTAATAACATGGCACTGGCCTTATTTTCCAGAAATGTAAACCTCAAATAATATTTAGCTCGATTAACACTGTTAAGGATTTTTACGCATGAATCGCTTTGTGACCCACACTCTGATTGCAGCAGGACTAAAGATGATAACTGGTACAAGCAACGCTACGCATAACATAGCACCGGTGACTTCCCCTCTTTTTACGACCAGCACAGCAAATGCTACAACATCAGCTGCTAGTGCGTTGATCTCCGGCATCGATCTGCAAAATGTCGACACTGCGGTACGCCCGCAAGATGATTTTTACACCTACGTGAATGGCAAATGGCTGCAAAAAACTGAAATACCTGCCGACAAATCATCATGGGGAGCATTCTATGAATTGCGTGAAAATTCGTTAAACCAATTGCGCACTATCATTGATACCGCTAGCCAGAACAAAGCGATCTTTGCCGGCTTCAATGAACAAAAAATCGTCGATATGTACGCCAGCTTTATGAATGAAGAAGTTCTGGATAGCCTTGGCGTAACGCCATTAAACGGTGAATTTGCGAAGATCGATGCGTTACAAAATAAAAATCAAATTGCTGGCATGATCGCGCACTTGTCCCGCATTGGCGTTACTGTCCCTTACGATATTGGCATTCATCAAGATGCCAGAGATTCCACCAAGGTCATTGCTGATCTGGGGCAAAGTGGTCTCGGCTTACCAGATCGTGACTACTACTTTAAAGACGATGACACCAAACTGAAAGAGGCGCGCACCAAATATCTTGCACATATTGAAAAAATGCTGACACTGGCGGGCGACACTGCCCCCGAAAAAAATGCCGCAAGCGTCTTAGCGCTGGAGACAGCACTCGCAAGATTGCAATGGACCCACGTCCAAAATCGTGATCCGGTCAAAACCTATAACAAAATCGCATTAGATAAGTTGCCGACATTGGCTCCGCACAACGACTGGAATAGCTATCTGTCAGGCGCTGGCCTTAAGGATAAGATTTCGTATGTTGTGGTCAGTCAACCAAGCTACATCAAGGGCTTCGATCAAGTATTGCAAAGCACCTCCATTGAAGCCTGGAAAGCCTACTTCAAATGGCATGTTCTATCACGGTTTTCTTCAGCTTTATCAGAGCCCTATGTTGACGCGAATTTTGCGTTTTATGGCAACGTGTTACGCGGTGTTCCAAAAAATGAGCCGCGCTGGCAACGTGGCGTGAAAATGGTAGAAAATACCTTTGGTGAAGGACTGGGTGAATTGTACGTTGCACAATACTTTCCACCGGAAAACAAATCCAAAATGGAGAAACTAGTCAGTAATCTGATCGCCGCCTATCGCCAAAGTATTCATACATTAGACTGGATGGGGCCGGCCACCAAACAACAGGCTGAGAAAAAACTTTCCACGCTGATGATCAAAATCGGCTATCCGAACAAATGGCGTGATTACGCAACGCTCAATATCAAGAAAGATGATCTGGTCGGCAATATCATTCGTGCAAATGACTTTGAGTATCAACGCAATATCAACAAACTCGGCAAGCCAGTTGACCGTGAAGAATGGGGCATGACGCCACAAACCGTGAATGCATATTACAACCCCGAACTGAATGAAGTGGTGTTCCCGGCAGCAATTCTGCAACCACCATTCTTTAATGTACAAGCCGATGATGCGGTCAACTATGGCGGCATTGGTGCCGTTATTGGACATGAAATAAGCCATGGTTTTGATGATCAGGGTAGTCAATATGACGAAGTCGGTAATTTGCGTAACTGGTGGACTAAGAACGATCATGAAAAATTTGCAGTCAAGACCAAAGCGTTAATTGTGCAATATGGCGCTTATAGTCCGGTATCGGGCTACAAACTTAATGGCGAGCTGACGCTAGGCGAAAATATTGCTGACAACTCAGGCCTAACTATTGCCTACAAAGCGTATCAACTTTCGTTAGCAGGCAAGACTGCGCCACTGATCGATGGCATAACTGGCAATCAGCGTTTTTACTTTGGATGGGCACAAGTCTGGCGCGGAAAAGTACGCGATGCGCAAGCCATCGTATATGTAAAAACAGACCCTCATTCCCCACCACAATTTCGTGGCAACGGTACGCTGGCCAATCAACCCGGCTTCTATAGCGCGTTCGAGGTGAAACCCGGCGATAAAATGTACTTATCACCCGCTCAACGTGTGATTATGTGGTGATCAAAGTAAGATGAGTGTAGGCACAAATATCCGATCGCAATCAATCAACTGATATCCGTCGGCTAACATCCAAATGCGCTGTTGACTAAAAAAGCTACCGTTTTTCGCGATGACTTTTAACATTTCAGGATCATCAAGTCATTGGGATTATCTAGCTATTAGGTACTTAATCAACCTTACCGAAAATTTTCAATTTAATATGCAATGCATTAACTACGATCAAAATGGAGAGCAAGGCGGGGAGGAGCCCCTATTCTTTCACATAAAATCGGCGAATCGAACTTATGTGGCTGCTGCTGATCCCAGCTTAAACAAGCACTTTTTGTATTACTCCAAAAGATAAAGATAACCGACTGGTCAAAGTGAGCATTGCATGTAAGACCATTTCCATTTCATACATTTATCCTTAAATCAATTGTTCTTTGTTGGGCTACTATTTGAGAAGCGAACTTTTATAACCGCAAGTTAGTGGTCATTTGCACCCACAAAACAACCGTCGTCTGATAGCGGGCAGTGAGTGCCCAAACTTCTGCAAATTCAGCCCTTAAGATGCAATCCTGAAAAACGGGTAATGCGAGAGCTACCAATCAACTAATAATCGATATCACAACCATCAGCTCTATCAGATTAAAACCCTTTTGTAGTTGCTGTTTGCATCGCGTAAATGTGTACTGAGTAAATTTCTCACGGTGCTTGAAGTAAACTAACGGCCTTGCTAAGCGTTGTGCAGTTGCGTGATTTGGAAAACTATTCGGATGCACGCTACACTCAACGGCAACCTAGCTGTTACCCAACAACATAAATCAAGGAGTATTTTTTGCCACAAAGCCCGATGCCACTTACCGATGTAAAAACCAATATAGAAAGATCGTCGGCAGATTCGGGCCAGAAGATTGCTGTGCAGTGCTAATCTGGGGCTGGCTACTCCACCGATATAGCGCAACTACAGTGCTTTAATCTAGATGTCGTAATTGATTTCCGCACCGATGGCGAAAAGCAGATTGCAGAATCGCCATTCGGAGAGATATTCAATTAGGTTGCCGATCCGATCCACGTCGGTAATCTGGCAAAATCGAACGTATTGACAGCGCTACAAAATGGCACTGCGGATGATAGCCGGGAATTTATGCTGACGTTTTATCGTGATTTCCCACTTCAGTATCAGGCCGAATACCAGCGCTTTTTACAAATGGTAGAACAAAATCACAACGTCTTGTATCACTGTACCGCAGGCAAGGATGGGACTGGCTTTACGAGTCTGCTGTTGCTGTCGGCGCTGGGGATTGATCGCAGCACCATCATCGCTGATTATCTGGAATCCAATCGCAACAATCCCACTAGCGATCGTCATCTACAAGAACAGATAAAAAAGTTCGGAATATCGGATAAGATGCTATTACCTTTATTAGTAGTCGAAGCCGCTTATCTAGATGCCGCACAACAAGTTATCGATTAAAGATATGACGGCATGCAACATTATCTGGAAAGTATTGTGGGAATTGATGTAGCGTTGATTCGCACCAAATATCTAGAGTCTGTATCTAAGATTTAGCGGAGCGGTTACCACGATATTGCGATAAAACTAACCCACCTTAACGCACCTCAAGCACATCGTCATGCCATCAAGTACCTGTCGGACTGTATCGTTATTGGCTTTTGCGAATGATAATCAACTCGGCCAGACTGGCGGCGAATATGGGATAATCAAGCTGTCTTCTCATTGATGGGTGGGTAAGTTAAACATGTTGTGGGCTTACCGCGAATGCAATATGGCGCATGGATCGGGATACTGATTATCCTGATGAGCATTTTAACCCCAATGATTTCTCAAACGCTGGCAGCCAAGCGTTTCCATCGGAGCCAATGACCGTCACGATGGTCATAGCGGCCATGGCAGTCA
>JACMQE010000249.1 GCA_014377145.1 Glaciimonas sp.
ATTACTTTCCTGGCTATTTATCAGGCGGGATCGCTCGCACCATCTTTAATACCGCCGAATGGCTAGGTCATGAGATCGAGTTTCTAATCGTCACACGAGATCGGGATCTTGGATCCGAACAGCCTTATGCAGGCGTCCAGCGGGGTATGTGGGTCACTATGGGAAATTCGAAAGTACGTTATCTCGAGCCCGATGAGTTGACATTATTTTCACTTGCAAAAATAGTTAATAAGACAGAGCATGACGTGCTTCACTTAAACAGCTTCTTTGATTCAGTGTTCTCCATCAAGCTATTGCTGCTTTGTCGGCTGAGGTGGATCAAGTCTCGCCAAGTAATACTAGCGCCACGTGGCGAGTTTGTGGCGGGGCCACTTAGCATTAAGTACTCGAAGAAGAAGATCTATATCGAACTTTCCCGTTTCTTCGGCTTTTATAAGGGCGTTAAATGGCACGCATCAAGCCCTCACGAAGCGCAGGGCATCGTAAATGCGATGCGTATGCCAGCAGCGACTGTGAATTCTGCGATCGATTTGCCAGTCAAAAACTCTGTTGCCCTGCGTATTCAGTTACCGGTCGGCAATGAACTAAAGGTTGTATTTCTCTCGCGATTGACCCGGGAAAAGAACCTTGATGGCGCACTTCGCATTTTGCAACGCGTGCATCAGTCAATGCAATTCGATATCGTCGGTCCAAAAGAAGACCATGCCTACTGGCAAGAATGTGAGGCACTGCTTATACGGTTGCCGCCACACGTAACGGCGCGTTATCTTGGTCCCATTCCACCTGAAAAAGTCTTCGATTGTCTATCCAAATATGATTTATTTTTCTTGCCTTCGCATGGCGAAAACTATGGACATGTAATCGCCGAATCGATTGCAGTTGGGACTCGCGTGCTGATCAGCCAGGCCACGCCTTGGCGCAACTTAGATGAAGACGGTATTGGTTGGGACTTAGACTTAACAGATCACACTGCGTTCGCGAATGTATTGGATGAACAGGCTGTACTACCATCCAAGGATCGTGTCGCCTTGAGAGAAAGCGTGCGGAGAGCAGCGGTCAAGCGGCTTTTCAACCCAATGGCTCTCGATCAAAATCGTCTCCTTTATTCTTTAATTTGAATTGCATAAATATGACGCTACATAGTAGAAGCAGTTGTTCAAACTGCATTATGGACACCAGCGACGCGAGTATCACTTTTGATGATCGTGGCTGGTGCGTGTATTGCAATAATTTTCATAAAAGTATTCTCCCTAGTTGGACTACTGATGAGAGAGGTGAGAGAAAATTACTTGAGACGGCCGAAAAAATAAAAGCTCAGGGCAAAGGTAAAGACTTTGATTGCATTATTGGTTTGAGTGGCGGGCTTGATAGCTCTTATTTGACCTATATTGCAAAAGAGAAACTGGGATTGCGCCCGTTGCTATTTCATGTTGATGCTGGTTGGAACACTGACCAGGCAGTGGGTAACATCGAAAAGCTGGTGGATGGATTGAGCCTCGACTTATATACCGAGGTGATAAATTGGGAAGAGATTAAGGATCTTCAAGTTGCACTCTTGAAATCACAAATTCCCCATCAGGATATTGCACAGGATACCGCTTTTTTTTCAACCCTCTACAAGTTTGCCCGTGAAAATAAGATTAAGTATGTTTTGACTGGCGGCAATTATTCTACGGAGTGCTGTCGCGAGCCGGAAGAGTGGGGGGCTTATCCAGGCATAGATAAGACCTTGATACTTGATATTCATTCCAAATTCGGAAAGATTCCTTTAAGTACATTCCCAATTATTGATGTATTTACTTCCAAGATTTACTACAAATATATTCTTGGGATACAGGTTTTTAAGCCGCTTGATCTTATTCTGTATATTAAGAAAGATGCTGAGGCATTACTGGAGCAGCGTTTTGGCTGGAAGAAATTTCAGCATAAACATCACGAATCTCGGTTTACTCGTTTTTTTGAGGACTATTGGTTGCCACGTAAGTTTGGTTTTGACCGGCGAAGGGCACATTTTTCGAGCTTAATTCTTACAGGCCAAATGACAAGACAAGAAGCACTAGATCGTATTGCTACGCCAGAGCTAGATAATCACTTTTTGGAACGTGAGTTTGAGTACGTCGCGCATAAATTAGACCTCACTGTTACAGAATTGAGAGCGATCTTCGATGGTAAAAATAAATCTAGCGATGACTACAAAAGCAAGCGTGCTTTGATTGGAATTGGCTCAAGAGTAATGAGTGTTTTAGGTTTGGAGAAAAGATTATATAAATGATTACCATCATTGATTATGGGTTGGGTAATGTGCTGGCGTTTGTAAACGTGTACAACCGCTTGAATATTCCGGTGGTGGTTGCAAAGTCTGCTAATGATTTGGTTAATGCAACCAAGCTTATTTTGCCCGGTGTAGGTTCGTTCGACCACGCCATGCAGCAACTCGATCAGTCGGGTATGCGGCAACCTGTCGAACAATTGGTATTGCAGAATGCAATGCCAATACTGGGTATTTGTGTTGGTATGCAGATGTTGGCCAAGTTCAGCGAGGAGGGGGAATTGCCAGGTTTGGGGTGGATTGATGGCAAGGTAATGAAATTTGACTTATTAACGATGCCGCGTGGCACCAACCTGCCCCACATGGGTTGGAATGATGTGAAGCCGGTGGTTGATGGCGGTTTGTTCAAGGGTATGGAGCAGGATGCCCGATTTTACTTTTTGCACTCTTTCTATTTTGAGTGTTATCAGCAGCCAAATGTCTTGGCAGTTACCGATTACGGCGAGCAGTTTAGTTGCGCAGTCAGACGGGATAATGTGTATGGTGTTCAATTTCACCCTGAAAAAAGCCATCATTTTGGCAGCCAGTTGTTGAAAAACTTTGCAGAAGTCTAATAATGCTTCGCCCCAGAATAATTCCGTGTTTGCTGGTCAGAAATAAAGGCTTGGTAAAGACTGTTAAGTTTGGCCCCTCAAAATATGTGGGTGATCCTATTAATGCGGTGAAAATATTTAATGAGAAAGAGGCCGACGAGTTAATTGTTTTGGATATTGATGCCACTGCAACTGGGACTGCGCCTGATTTTGTGATGATTCAAAAATTGGCCGCTGAGTGCCGCATGCCTTTGTGTTACGGCGGCGGGGTGACGACCGTTGAACAGGCCAAACGAATTATTGGATTGGGTGTGGAGAAGGTGGCAATCAGCGCTGCGGCTCTGGCAGACCCGAAGTTGATCAGCGCTATCGCTGCAGTGGTAGGTAGCCAAAGTGTGGTGGTGGTGCTTGACGTAAAGAAGTCGTTGTTCGGTAAGTACGAGGTCTACACCCGCAATGGGCAGAAGAGCACCGGTCGTTCACCCTTTGAGTTGGCGCAACAGGCTGAGAAATTGGGCGCTGGTGAGATTGTAATTAACTCCATTGACAACGATGGTCAGATGAAGGGCTACGACCTGGACTTGGCTGCCAAGGTACGTGAAGCAATTCGCCTGCCGATGTCTATGTTGGGTGGCGCAGGTTCACTGGCAGACATAGGTCGACTAGTGAGTGTCTGCGGCGTGGTGGGCGCGGCAGCTGGCAGTCTGTTTGTATTCAAGGGTACTTACCGGGCCGTGTTGATAAATTATCCTGATGAGGCGCAAAAGGACGATATCGTTCGCTCGGCATTGAACGAACGCTTAATTTTGCAAAAATGATAGCGCCACACACAACTACGCGGGTTCTTGTGCTGGGGGCAACCGGCATGTTGGGCAATGCCGTATTGCGCTTATTCGCCCAAACCCCGGGGTACCAGGTTTTCGGGTCGGTCCGATCATCTGCCGCGAGGAGGCTGCTACCAGACGACTTGCAATCGAGTGTTATTACGGGTGTCGATGTAGAAAACGTCGACAGCCTGACACGATTGTTTGCATCCGTTCAACCGAATGTGGTCATCAACTGCGTCGGATTGGTCAAGCAGTTGGCCGAGGCAGACGACCCATTGGCAGCCATCTCCATCAATGCACTTCTGCCGCATCGGCTGGCACGGCTGTGCGAGGTATCACGGGCACGTTTGGTCCACATGAGCACTGATTGTGTTTTCTCAGGGGAAAAAGGCATGTATACCGAAGCCGATGTTTCCGACGCCAAAGATCTGTATGGACGCAGCAAATACCTGGGTGAGGTGGGCTACCCGCACGCCATTACTCTGCGTACATCCATCATCGGCCATGAACTGGATGGCGCGCGTAGCTTGGTGGGGTGGTTCCTGGCGCAGACGGGCAGCATCAAGGGCTTTAAGCGCGCCATCTTTTCTGGGCTGCCTACGGTGGAAATTGCTCGTGTCATACGCGACCATGTGATTCCACATCCTGAACTCCGTGGTCTCTATCACCTGTCAGCTGATCCCATCAATAAGTTCGATCTCTTGATGTTGGTCGCGCAGACCTACGGCAAAGTCATTGACATAAGCGCAGACGATCTGCTAGTCATTGACCGCTCGCTTGATTCGACCCGTTTTCGGCAGTCGACAGGTTTTGTGCCAAAGTCCTGGCCAGAGTTGATACGCACAATGTATAAATTTGCTTAACAAAATTGAAATAGAGGGGAAATCCGGAATGTTTAAAGATGGGGTACTTTTGATTACTGGAGGCACAGGCTCATTTGGAAATGCTGTACTAAAACGCTTTTTAAATTCGGATTTTAGCGAGATTAGAGTGTTCAGTCGCGATGAAAAAAAGCAAGAGGATATGCGTATCAGACTGAACAACGAAAAGGTCAATTTCTACATCGGCGACGTGCGTGACTACGATAGCGTTTATGACGCAATGCGCGGCGTTGACTCTGTTTTTCATGCCGCTGCACTTAAGCAGGTTCCCTCCTGTGAGTTTTATCCAATGGAGGCTATCAAGACCAACGTAATGGGGGCTGAAAATGTGATGCGCGCAGCCATTGCCCAAGAAGTCAAACGCTGCGTCGTGCTTAGCACTGACAAGGCGGTGTATCCCATCAATGCGATGGGTATTTCCAAGGCTATGATGGAAAAAGTCATGGTGGCCAAGTCGCGGCTGTGTGACCCGGGCAAAACCGTGTTGTCGGCCACTCGCTATGGCAATGTGATGGCCTCGCGGGGGTCGGTTATTCCGCTGTTTTTGGACCAACTTCATAAGGGTAAATCGCTCACCCTG
>JACMQE010000250.1 GCA_014377145.1 Glaciimonas sp.
CCAACGCCTGAAGCCATAGGCAAACTGGGGTGACCCATGGAAGAGTGTGGCTTGTACCATCCACCAAAGTTGCACGGCCAATGCCGAGCGGCCACGAAAACCTGCTGGCATTCGAAAGCGTGACAAGTCCTGCATCATGCCGACACAGGCTTGGTTATTCCGTTACCACCCATTTCAGCCATAAGACTTTCAAGCACCGCCTTGTTTGATGCTCGTCCTGCCTCGAAAATCGCCCTGGCGGAGTGACGCGCCTGGACTAACAGCACATGGTTCTCGGCCAGCGGTCGCAGCGCCTCGATGGCATGTTTGGCAAACGTCTCCGAGTAAGAAAAGACAGCGCCCGCAGCGGCGGGAACCATGCCCTCAATGCAACCGCGCGCAAACGCGATCACCGGCACACCATGGCCCAAGGCCTCCAGAATGGTGACGGGCTCGGCTTCCTGCAATTTCGACGGAAAAAACAGAATATCAATATTTGCAAAAAACGCGCTTTTCGCCACCCCATACACAGCACCGACATGCTGGACGTTCGTGCTAGCGGCCAAAGTCGCGCTAAAAGATTCCTTGATGGCAGAGTCAACCGGCCCGGCAATTACGCCTTGGAGCGAAACGCCAAGCGCCTGCGATTCACGCAAGACGGCAAAGAATTCAAAAATCCCCTTTTCAGCCGTGATATTGGACAAAAAACCAATCCGCAGAGCTGCCGGTTGGGCATGTACAAGGGCCATGCATGAAGCGGGAGCTTCAATATCTTCAAGAAAAGCTGAGTTGGAGAGCACCCTCATATTGACCAGTTCAATCCCGTATTGCTTCATCAACTGCTGGCCCATACACTCGCACAACACGACATGTGTGGCGTCACGCAGCGCCCGAAGGGACACGACTGCTGAAAGCCGACGATCGTTCAAGTAAGAAAAGCTATGGTGATGCACAAATATGGGAATGTCCCGTAATCGGGCTAGCAGCACAAAAGCCAGGTCAATCCACTGCCGATATCCACCCGACAACGCCAAGTAAAGCGCTTTGGGCCTGCGACGCACAACACAAAGCAAGAAGCGCCACAAAATAAACAAAAAACTCAATCGGCTGGCGCGCGGCGTCATGTCGAAAGCTAGTACTTGGTGTCGACTACGTAATGCTATCAACATACGCCGATTGATCTCCGAAAACCCATGCACGGGCGGCGGCAACGGGCCGACAAAAAAAATTGTTGCAGTATGTAGGCTTTTCAATTTGTTGCCAAGATTTGTTTACATCCGTTAAAAATCTCTTCAGCAGCTGCCTCAGGCGTAAAGGTTGAAATCAAATCAATGCAGTATCGTGCAGTAAGTTCAACATCAGCAAAAGCCGTTGGCACAGCTAACAGTACTTTCGCCAGCTCATCTGCGTTTCCAGATTCAAACACAAAGCCAGTGGATCGATTTACAACGAGCTCTGGTACACATCCACAACGGCTGCTAACCACAACCGGGCAACCGTAACTTAATGCTTCATTTACAACCAACCCCCATGGTTCGCTATAGCTAGGGAGCACCAGGCACGAGGCTCTGGAGTATTCATCAGCCAAAGCATCACTATCCATGCTTCCCATGAAAAAGACTGATTCACTCAAACCTAAGAAGCGCGACAGGTCTTCCAACTCTTGTCGTTGCGGGCCGGAGCCAACCAATACCAAAATAACACAAGGCAGTGTTTCTTTTACTTTCCAAAAAGCTCTCAGCATCAACTCTAGTGACTTTTCTGGTGATAGCCTGCCTACATACAAAAAACGCGGAGCACTTGGGGCAGGCCCAAGCTGAATTCGCTGTTGAAATGCGCGCGCCGGCGTGTAATTAAAAGGTAACGCTGCGGCTTGGCAGCGCTTATACACCTTCTGTGGTTGTACACCGTATGCAACTAGATAACTCTTAGCCCGCTCACCGTATGCAAAAAATCCGTGGCACGAATAAAAAAACAACCTTTTAAATAGGCCCTTTATAAACGTCTGTGGCTGGTCAAATATTGTTGAGTCGCAGAAAACAGCTCTTTTCTTTCCTTTTAATATTGTAGCCATCAACATTATCCAGAACTCAAGCTTATGGTATCCGGGCAGCAAAACAAGGTCAGCATCAGACCTCCAAACAGAAATGAAAAGTTTTAAGACAAGTCGCGCTTTGGGAATAGAGTCATAAGCGCCCCTAAACATGAGCTCATACGGATACGAATGGTAACGTAAATCTATGTCATTTAGTGATATACGCTGTTTGTCGGTCTCTGCTATTTGGAAAAAATGAATCACAAACCCCTCGCGTAAAGAAAGCTTGTATAAATCTGAGAATACCAAACCTTTGTACTTCGACCATATAATATTATGGTAACAACTAATAGAAATCACTTTTAACCCCTGAAGTAATGCCTAGTGACTCACGCAATATTACGCACTGTATTAGCCCGTAAGCTCAAACACAGGATTAAAGCCGAAACGGCACCTAAAGTTAGCCCGACAGCTCTCGAACCAAATGGAAAACTAGTAAAGCTGCCAGCTATGATGCAAATGTAACTTAGTCCCAAACTGAGACTTAAGTGGCGACGATGTCGATTCATAATAAAACGCGCAGCCAAAATCAGCACAAATGTACGCCTTAGAACATAGCAAAAGAATCCAACAGCTGCGCTGCCGACAATCAAACCGCTCGTAAAAAAAGTGTAAACCCAAAGAGAGTGACTGCCATTCCAATAATCTTCTGGAATTTCGTCAATACCAACATTAATTGCCACTAAGTCAGCGTAAACACCCGAGTATGTGTATGGTGCCCCAAATCCCAATCCTAAAAAAAAGTTTATGGGTGTGGAAAATAATTTGTTTAATTGATCATCGAACTCACCAAGTCTAGCAGCGGTAGTAACATCAAAGCCATCTTTCTCTATACTCCCGAATAAACGCTCAGTCCATAGATTCAGAAAATTGAAATCGTTCGTTTGACCCAGTTGAGTGTATCCGTAATTGATAATAATAAGAAGTAAACCAGCAAATGAAATAGGGACAAATATCTTAAAAATAGTTAAGGTCCAAGTTTTTAAGTTTCTAGAATTCCCCAAAGCTGCGAATACAAACGTAACTGTAACTGCCACCAGAGTTGATCGCGTCTGGCTAATTATCAATATAAGCACTACAAAAAAGAAAAATATATATTCAATTTTATTACGGACACCAGACGCGATAGATGATGCCATGTACGCAATTGCAAATGGCATTGTTGAGGCGACCGCATAATATCGAACGGTTAAAATACTTACGTTTTCGCGCTGGAATGCGACAAACACAGTCCATATTATTGCCAAAAAAACCGAAACTTTTATAATCGGATAAATTTCTTTTACCACTGTGTCTACGTTGTATATCTTGCAAAGACTATTAACCACACAAAACGATAAAATAAATAATACATAAGGGGCAATCACTGTTATATATCGCGAAAGCAGTACACCCTGCAAAAATGCAACTACGAACGAATAGGCAAGAAATCCTAACAAATAATAATTTAAAATTTGTAATTTATTACTAGCATAAATAGTTCTTCGATTAAGAAGCAATATATTCATTACAGCAAGACATATTACAATACCACTGAAAGATACTATTTGATAAATACCACCTGATTGCTGACCTTTGAAATCAAAGGCAGCAAGCAAAAAGCAGATCCAAAATAGTTTAATAAAAACTGCAGACATTTTTTACTTTAATCTATGAATGGCAAGAACACTTTTCATTCTGAAATTGAGCAGATAAAGTTCTTCCACGTATGGTTTTTTATAAAGTATTCATTCTGTGGTGGCGGTTCAATTTTCACTCTTTCTTTTAATCGTTGCAAGCAGTCTTGCACCTGAGCTTGGTTATTAATATTAATAACAGCAGCATTATAGATGTCCTTTGAATACCAGCCGATAAGTCCGTTATCACAAGCGATTATTGGTTTCGATAAGCTTGCTGCAATAATTAATACTCCGCTCATTCCATAGTGCTTACGATATCCAAGCCAAATCGCATTTGCTGCCGCGAAAACTAGTTGCTCTTCTGCTTCACTCACAAATTTATTTATTACCCTGACGCGCTTCTCCCGAACCAATTTAGTAACCTGAACTGTCTGCATAAATTTTTCAATAGCTCTCGATTGATGCCCAACCATTAACAGTTGTACTGTTGTTGGCGTGGTAGGGGCGCCCAACGCCTCCACTAGTGCGTCCAACCCCTTGCGCTCATCAATCGCACCATAGACCAAAATAACAATAGCTTCGTCTGGTATTTTTAGCAAATTGCGGGCAGTTTCGTAGGTATGGTCACCTTTTAACTCTGCAGGGTCAGCAACATACGCCAAACGGTGCAACTGATTGGGGCGTTGTTCTGCCACGTACCGATGAAGCAACTCATCGATGGTGTATACGCGCTTCAAGTGTTTATTTTTCAGTAGCCTTATAAATAACTCTTGCTTCACCTTAGCGAACTTGGGTTTTGGTGCGACAACATTGTATTTGTGATAATGGAAAGACGGCCGCATGCAGATACCACCCCATGGTGTAGATCCAAAAGGCGAGCCCAGCAGGCCCAGCGCATAGAGACAGTAGTCCAGGTAAGGAAGGAACACGTAGCTCACCGGGCTGGCTTGATTGACGGAGCGATAAACCTGACCAAATAGTCGCCTAAGTGCAAACTCCCGGCTGGGTTCGCCCAAGCGGGAACCAAATGCTGCGTCGTATTTGGCATTATCAATCGGAGCCACGTTATATGCAGCGCCGAACCGGGCTTTCAACCGTTCAATCGCAGGGTGTAATACATCTCGCTGCAAGACCGACGCAGTAACCAAGTGGCCCGCGTCCATGTATCCAGCTGCAATACGCTCAAGATATCCGGCGTGATGGCCTGTGAGGGCGACTTCAATAATCAGAATATGCACTATATTTAACTAAATTCTATTACATTTATTACTCTATATCTGTCATTAATAATGACAATATCTGTATCTTCAATTATTTACACTTGACAGCCCCCAAACGCATCGAAAATATTGTCTAAAATGTTTACTGCAAATAATACAGGTACTATTAATAGTAAATTCAGGTCTTTGAATTCAACAAGAAAGCCTCTAAAGCAAAAGTTTGATACTTAATGCCAAAGTCAGCAAATTTTTCCACCAAGCTAATGTTAGTTTGAGCCTTTGCTCTGGCTGCAATATTTACTGGATTACACTTCATCACTTCTTCCAAAGCATCCGCAAGAGAAACTGGCGAAAGAGGATCAAAGAAAACCCCCCCCGTGGGATTCTGCTCACGATGCACTGGTATGTTCGATAACACCATATTGAGTCGAAGCGATTTGGCTTCTTCAACTGTTGTACTCCAACCCTCGAATAGCGATGGGTTAATAATTGCTATCGAATGCTTCATTAAACTGGTCATATCCTCATACGGAATTAAGCCAACTACACGAAAGTAATCTGTCACATTTTGCTCTTTGGCATAGCGCATCAATTCGTCAAAATAGTTAGGCCAACGATAATCTCTGGTGTGACCTGTACACAAAACCAGTACCCGGTAACCGCGAGCCTTTAGCAATGCCAGCGCATCGATTACTACACGATGATTCTTATGTATCCAAAACTGGTTAGGCAAGTGAAAATACGGTCCAACTATGCTGTAACGAAATTGCAAAACTCCCAAAGGCACTACATCCGTATTTCCGCCAGCAAAACCGGACACAAAGTGCAACACCCGGCTGGCGTTCGTCGACGCTGGGGCAAACTTGGCCAAGTCTTTCTGGGCATCTACGCTGCTAAGTAGCACGATGGTGCATTGTTCAGATATGCGACGGAAACCTCGATTACGCGAAGCGAGTTCTGCAGTTGTAAAAAACTCGGGCATACGCAGGTGCTGAAAGTCGGGAATCCAACCAATCGTTGACACA
>JACMQE010000251.1 GCA_014377145.1 Glaciimonas sp.
CACAATATCCTGGAGCGATACGGGCAAGGTCGAGGTATGACCCTGGCACACCATGCCGAGCGAGTCTCCCACAAGTATAGTGTCAATGCCACAGCGATCTAATAATGCGGTGAAACTGGCATCATAACAAGTTAACATGGCGATTTTTTCACCTTTGTCGTGCATCCCTTGCAATACTGGAATCGTCACCGGTTTAGACCGTATTTGCGATCCTGCGTCGCCCTGCAAATAACTGGCCATACTTATTCTCCGCGATTAAAAAATTCACGCTTACCGCGCATGCTGTCGATCCGTGTAAGCAGCAACTCAAAATCGGCATCACTGCCGGATAGATCCAGATGTTCGTTGTTGACGATCAGCAATGGGGCCGCCTCGTAATCGTAAAAGAAGCGACTATAATTCTCACATAGCTGCTTGAGATAGTCTGCCGAAATGCCAGATTCCATCGGAATGCAGCGTTTTTTAATGCGATCGATCAGGGTATCGAGTTCGGCTTGTAGATAGATGACCAAATCTGGCGTCGGCGTTTGGGGGCGCAGATGAGTGTATAGCTGCTGATAGAGTTTTAGCTCATCACCAGCCAGCGTCAGGTTGGCGAAAATCGGATCCTTGTCGAGCAAAAAATCAGCGGCGACGGCACCGGCGTTATCGAATAAATCACTTTGTGTGAGTTCGCGCAACTGATTGATACGCTGGAATAAGAAGAACATCTGGGTCGATAGGGCATAACGGGCTGGATCGTAATAGAATTTTTCTAGAAAAGGATTGTTTTCTGGTTGCTCAAGTAGCACCTGAGCGCCTATATGTGCAGCTAATTTTTTTGTTAGCATCGTTTTGCCGGCACTGATCGGGCCTTCAACGACAACGTACTTGTAATTTTGTAGATTCATATTTGGAAGATAGGATACTTAGTTTAAGCGGAGCGTATAGCGTCGATGAAGTCTATGCAAAATTGTCGTGTTTACAGCCTTACAACCACATCGTGACTGGCGTGAAGAACATGAGTGTAAACGCTTTCAAGTGAGGATGAAGTGGCCGAAAAATTTACTTGATTTGGTGCACGGCGGAACTATCTAAGCAGATTAAATTTTAGTGATTGTCTGATCGGCGACTTGCTGGACAAATTGGTGTGCCGCACCGTGACCTGGAATCGTTATAAAAGGATCTATTTGCAATAACGGAATCAACACGAACGCGCGGTCCACCATGCGTGGATGGGGTACCGTTAACGCTGCGTGCACAAGGGTTATCATACCGTATAGCAACAGATCCAGATCGAGTGTTCGCGGAGCATTCAGGTAGGGACGTTCACGGCTGAAAT
Organism: Glaciimonas sp.; assembly: GCA_014377145.1. Next base: position 1,322 of record JACMQE010000251.1, read on the forward strand.
GGTGTTCGATATTTTGCAGTGCCCGTAGCAATGCAGGCGGGCTAAGTTGCGTGTTAAGACGCACCACAGCGTTGATATAATTATTACCGCTAGAATCGATGGGCGCGGTACGAAATAGACTGGATTGGGCACTTAGCGTGGTGTGCGGCAACGTGGCAAGCTGGGAAATTGCGTTGACTACTTGTGCCTTGGTGTCACCGAGATTGCTACCAACACCAATGTAAGCTGTCACGCTACTGTGTATAGATTGCATATTTACACTTAGACACCGTTTTGTGTGCCGCTGGTATTGCCGCCATTGCCGGAGCTGCGAGGGCTGCGTCGGCGCGCACGTTTTTTTGGTGACGGTTCATTTGTCACCTTTGGCTTTTGCGCCAGCAAAACTTCGCGACCGGGATTATCGGCTTCCATGAAAGCGGTCCACCACTCGCCTAGTTCGCTATCAAGCTCACCAGATGCGCAACGCAATAGCAGGAAATCGTAACCCGCACGCAATCGCATATGCTCCAGCAATTTATAGGGTGCTTTGCCGGCGCGACGTTCGAAACGTGGTTGTATCGCCCAAATGTCGCGCATATCCAAGGCGATCCTGCGTTGCAGTGCCAGCTTGTCGGTTTGTGCGTCCAGTATGTCATCGGCGGCAAGATGCAATGCAGGGATCGGGAACTCGCCAGCAGCTTTGTAGGCAGTCCATTTTTCCAGCACTTGATGCCATAGTAAAGAAGCAAACAGAAAGCCCGGTGATACGGGCTTTCCTTGTCGGACACGCAAATCGGTGTTTGCTAGCGCGAGTGTGACAAATTTTTCGCCCATTGGTTGTTCCAGAACCACATCGAGCAATGGTAGCAACCCATGGTGCAAACCTTCTTGACGCAACTGTTGCAGGCACGCCAGCGCCTGACCGCTCATCAAAAGTTTTAACATTTCATCAAATACGCGTGCGGTTGGCACATTATTGATGAGGGTCGCCATGATAGGAATCGGGGCGCGGGTTTCTGGTTCGATGGAGAAACTTAATCTGGCAGCAAAGCGGACGATACGCAACATGCGTACCGGATCTTCCCGATAGCGAGCTTCTGGAACACCGATGATGCGCAAAGTTTTGGCGCGAATATCAACAATTCCGCCATGATAATCAAGCACGCTTTGATTACTTGGATCGTAATACATGGCATTAATCGTGAAATCGCGTCGTGCTGCGTCTTCATGTTGCTCGCCGAACGTATTATCGCGTAGCACGCGGCCATGCTCATCTTTCGGCGCGCCGGCGGAGGATGCTCCTCGGAATGTTGTTACTTCAATTAACTCCTGACCAAACATGACATGCACGATCTGAAAACGTTTACCAATCAGGAACGCACGCCGGAATAAGCGTTTGACCTGTTCTGGCGTGGCATTAGTGGCGACGTCAAAATCTTTCGGTTTTACGCCCAACAACAGATCGCGCACCGCACCGCCGACGATAAATGCCTTGAAGCCGGCTTCTTGCAAGGTACTGGTGACACGTATTGCATTGGGTGAAACCAGTTGCTGGTCAATACCATGTTGCTTAAGGGCCAGCACCACCGCTTTGGTGTGGTCGTCCATCTTTTTCTTGGGTCCGAGGATGGAGCGAATCAGCTTTTTGATCATTATGTATTGATTATAGGTGGGCTATGCAAAGGACATACTGAAATAATTCTCACGTTTGGACCGGTTCTGATCGTTGGGTATTAGTATTAACCTCGCTGGTCGTTGCCAGCGCGTGTTATGAATGCATTCTCGCGGTAGAATCATCCGAACGGACTATTTATTTCTCAGAGGGTTTCCTTTTCATCAAATAAATTCAGAATCGACCAGCCTTGTGCGTCAGCATGCGCTTTCAGTTGAGTGTTCGGATTGGTTGCAATCAGATCGGTGAATAGCGTCCTCAAGGGCAGGTCATTATGCGAATCGCTATAGAAAAAAGTGCTAGGAAAACTGCCCAGTGTCATGTCCATCTTGGCAAGCCACGCGCGCGCATATTACCTTGCCCGGACTATATGTCGGCGTGCTTAATAGTTTGCCGGTAATTTCTTCTTCATCTGTGGTTTCTGGGTCGGAGGCGATCAGGAAGTCTACACCCAATGCCTTTGCAATTGGTTCGGTGACAAAACTATTGGTGGCGGTCACGATGGCGACTAGATCGCCTGCATCATGGTGCTGTTGTAGCAAATCCAGTGCTTGCGGTGTAATCCGCGGCACGATCACTTCTTTCATGAATTGTGCATGCCAGGTATCCAGCTGCTTGCGTGAAAAAGTTGATAATGTACTAAACATAAATTCCAAATATTTTACCGAATCAAGTGTCCCTGCTTGATATTGGGCAAACCATTCAGTATTACTTTTTTTAAACACATCTGGATCAACGGCAATAACCCGGATGAGAAATTGTCCCCACTCGAAATCCGAATCGATAGGCAGCAAGGTGCGGTCAAGGTCGAATAGCGCAAGGTTCATATTGATTTTTCTTCAGATTCGAGTTGTAGCAGTCTGCGTAATAGCGGCAGAGTGATAGGGCGTTTGGTTTCTAATGAATAACGGTCAAGCTCATCCAACTTTGCCATTAACGAGCGCATATCGCGCCTGAAATGTGTAGTCAGATAGGGTAGCACGCCACTTGACAGGGTGAGCCCACGGGCTTGTGCCGCTTGTGTCAATGTGGATATTTTTTCTGCGTCGCTCAAGCCATGTAGTTGATAGATCAAGCCCCAGCCGAGACGGGTACGCAAGTCTTCACGCACAGTATTAGTCAGTTCTGTGGGCGGTTGGCCGCCACTGTTAATGAGCCAGCCTCCATGCTCGCGAATTTGGTTAAACAATGCAAACGCTAAAATCTGATCTTCAGCGCACAACTTGTCGCAGTCATCAATCAGATAGCCGGTATCGTCGGGTGAGAAATGAAACAGACCAGCGCTGTAAGCTTTATTATATTTTGTTGCGTGATGAGCGTTTAAATCAGCGGCGGCAATTAAGTGCGCATGGGTTGCGCGCGCGAAGGCTTGCAATAAATGGCTTTTTCCAGCACCGGATTGGCTCCATAAGTAGACGAATCGGTCTCCCGGCGCTGTAACTGAAGCATTAGAGGGCGCTATTAATTGCTGCAAAAAATGCAACGCTTCCTGGTTGTTTCCAGTAACGAAAGTATCTAGAGTTTGTGCGTCATCGGCAGTAATATCGAGCAGTAACTGCCTCATGCTGGGATTTTTCTACGTGGTTGTTGATGTATTGGCATTTTACTGATTATAAAAACTGCTGCTGAGATATTGTGCACGGAGATGATGGACCATAACCGCAATAATTGCCGAAGCCGGTAACGCCAGCAAGATGCCGACAAAGCCAAACAATTGGCTAAATGCCATCAACGCAAAAATGACGACAAGCGGGTGGAGGCCAATCCGTTCGCCCACGAGGCGTGGCGTCAGGAAAAAACTTTCGAGCACTTGGCCTATGCCATAGACAATCGCCACCGTAATTAATCCCTGAAAGCCGTCGAACTGTAACATTGCAGCAATGAGTGCCAGCATTAATCCGAACCCAAAGCCGACATATGGAATAAATACTAGCAAGCCGGTGATGATACCGATTGGTAGCGCGACGTCAAAGCCGGCAATTGCCAACCCGATAGAATAATAGACTGCCAGTACTAGCATGACCAATAATTGACCACGCAGATATTGCGCCAGCAATTCATCGATTTCCCGCACCAGGCTGGCGGTTTTCGCTTGCCAGCGACGCGGCACCATATTGCCGAGTTTGAATAAGAACTGGTGCCAATCTTGCATTAGATAAAATAACACGATTGGGATCAGTAATAATGTCGCTAGCCAGCCAAGGACAGCGGTACCCCCGAATTTGAGGGAAGCCAATATCGACTTCCAGATTTCAGCTCCGCTAGTTGACAATTGCTGGGTCAACATATCCTTCATACCAGGGCTATCCAGTCGAAAATGAATCCCGAGGTCTTGCAAGTGTGGCTCGATCACATTATCAAGTCGCTTCAAAAAAATTGGTATCTGGTTTTGTAGCAGGGGTACTTCTTTGTGTAATACGGGAATCACAATCAAGATCATTGCTAGAATTGCGAGTACCAGCACCAACATGACCAACAATACTGCTAATGCGCGTGGAAAGGGATATTTACCAATTTGCTGTCGGGCTAGCCAGTCTACGCCTGGGTTGAGGGTGTATGCCAGAATCGCCGAAGCAACAAATGGCGTCATGATCGGGCCTAGTGCAACGAATAACGCAATGAGTAACGCGCCCGTGACTAACCATAACGTTGTTTGTTTTTGTTCTTCATTAAAAGAAAATGGCATGTAATTGAGGGATAGTAGGATCGGTTTGATAAAATAGCATTTTGCCGCGTTAGCAACACTGAATAAGCATACTAATAGAATGTTTATTTATTGTCACTTTGTTATTCGCGGAGGAACCCTTCTATTTGACTGCCTCTGCTGCCAATTACATCATGACTTCAACATCCAATGTTTCTCTTTCCTATCTTGACGCCGGCGTTGATATGGACGCTGGCGACGCTTTAGTCGAGGCTATTAAGCCATTTGCTAAACGTACTATGCGAGATGGCGTCATGGGCGGTATCGGCGGTTTTGGTGCGCTGTTCGAGATCAGCAAGAAATTCAAAGAGCCAGTGTTGGTTTCCGGTACAGACGGTGTTGGTACTAAGCTAAAGTTAGCTTTTATGCTGAATCGTCACGATACGGTCGGTATTGATCTGGTCGCCATGAGTGTCAATGACATTCTGGTGCAGGGTGCCGAACCATTATTTTTCCTCGATTATTTCGCCTGTGGCAAGCTTGACGTGCCTAGTGCGACGGATGTCATTAAAGGTATCGCCCAAGGTTGTGAGCAGGCTGGCTGTGCGTTAATCGGTGGTGAAACTGCTGAAATGCCGAATATGTATCCTGATGGCGAATACGATTTGGCGGGCTTTGCGGTTGGCGCTGTAGAGAAAGAAAAACTGATCGATGGTACTAAAATTAAACCGGGCGACGTGATTCTCGGTCTGGCATCATCGGGTGCGCATTCCAATGGATACTCACTAGTCCGTAAGATTATTTCTGTCGCTAAGCCGGATCTTAATGCTGATTTTCATGGCCGTAGCCTGGCCGATGTATTGATGGCCCCAACCCGTATTTACGTCAAGCCATTGCTGGCGTTGATGGAGGCGATGGAAGTCAAAGGCATGGTGCATATTACCGGCGGCGGTCTGGTGGAAAATATCCCACGCGTGTTGCAGGGCAATTTAACCGCCGTATTACATCGCGATGGCTGGATTATGCCGCCACTATTTACTTGGCTGCAAAAGCATGGTGGTCTTGCCGATGATGAAATGCATCGGGTTTTCAACTGTGGTATCGGGATGGCGGTGATTGTCGCGAAAGAAAATGTAGAATTCGCATTTGCACAATTGCAAGCGGCAGGTGAGACAGTATTTACAATTGGTGAGATTCGTACGTGGGCCGAGGGCGAAGCGCAGACTATCGTTCTGTAAATTGTTTTTGTAAGACCGTATTAAAAAGTTTCCAGAAAAATCTGAGAACTTTTTTGGGCCGAAATAGTATTGGCAGCTACGTTTAAGGACTTATTCGAAATCTTATTGCATTTATGTTTATCTTTGTAAACTGTATAGATAAGAAAAAAGCGATACGATACATAAGTGACATAAGCCAAGAGCTGTTTAATAAGATACTGCTATTGGTAG
>JACMQE010000252.1 GCA_014377145.1 Glaciimonas sp.
CTGACAGTATCGGCTTGGTAGTGCCCAATTTGCTTGGGGTCTGCCTCCAAAAAGTCTTTAACGATTACAATGCTCTGACCAAAGGCACGAGCAGTTTCGGCAAGAAAAGCGTTGGCCTTTACAGCATCAAAATCCGAAATCGGGGCATCTGCAATGAGCGGGTATTGGTTAGCCAAGTCCTTGTTCTGATTAGCCGTAACAATGGCCATGATAATGGCCAACTTCGATGAACTGGTCTGCGACGTGTTGAGGTTTTCAACCTGCCTACCTGCATCGTCCTGAATTTGCGGAACGTAAACGTCGCCATCCCGCACGAACTTTATTTTTCCGTAAAAAGCACCTGTCGGCTCGTTCATACTCTTGAAATGCTCATTTGCTGTTGTTTCCAACTGCCCGATTAGCTTTTCGTACTGTGACGTTTTCATTCGGACCGCCAGCTCCCGCATATCGTAGAGTAACTTTCGCTTCTTCTCCAACTTCGGATCTATTTTGCTAGCTTCCCCGAGCTTAGTCAGTCCGCTCCGAATTTCATCCAGTTCGGTCATGTACTTTTCGCGGGCACCACGCAAGCCCGCCAACTGCACAGCGTAGGTGTTGCTGTCATGGTTAGCAGTCCGAATCGACTCAATCATCCCTGCTGCGTCCTTTGCCTCCAAGCCACTATTGATTACCTCTGTGGCAATTTCCTCTTCCAGGGACTTTACTTGTTCCTCAAGCTCCCTCATATCCCCCTCCAAATCAGCTTGCTCCTGATACGTTGCGCGAATTTGCTCCGTCGCATTGCCATACTTGTCTTGCATCGTCATGCCTACCCGGTATAGGGTACGCAACTCTTGCTCAATGTTAGGCAGGGATTCAAGCGGTTTTGCAGCTTGCGGCTTGACGAGCAGCTTTTCAATTGCCAGGTAAGCCGGCGACCCTTTCTCAGCAGGTCGGTCGCACACTTGGCAGTGTTCATCCCGCAGCATATTCTGCACCGTAACCCGGTCAGGTACGCCCACTGGAAGCCGCGTCTGCTCCCGTTCTGCCTCGTTGCGGGCCACTTGAGCCGCTACTTTGCGTTCCCGCACCAGCTTTTCGTAGTCGCTGTATTTCTGCTCGAATTGGGTGACCAAATCCTCTGTGCCCATCAACACCCAATAGTCGGTGAACAGCCGCTTCGTAAAGCCTAGTTTAAGCGTATCGTAGCGGTTCATTGCCCGTCGCAACTCGGCACCAATTATTTCCCGGTTTTTCTTCAGGTCATTGATTTTCTGAGCCGCTGCAAGTTGCCCCGCAATGTTTTCGTGTTTTTGCGTGGCTTTGTCGAGGTTGTTTTCAACAGCCAAAATTTCCTGTTCTACTGTTTCCAGACTTTCCTGAACGCGCTGACGCTGTTGCTGAAAAGCCGTTGCTTTTTGGCGTTGTGATGTGTCGCTGGTCAGCGCCAGTGTAAATTCCCTGTCGGCAATTGAATGGGCTTGCTTCGTGATTTCAATGAAATCGTCCCACTTCTGGGTGTCAGACAGTCTGTTAACAACGTTTCTCAGCGACTCGCGGCGCGACGTGTCGATAATATTACTCACCCCCCGCTCACCCTGAAACCATACGTAAGGCATCACTTCGCTAGGAATCAGGCCGTTCCTCTCCTTTTCAGCATCATCGTCCCCGAGCGGCTTAAATTCCAGAACGTCCTTTTTCTTGACAATGAACTTGCTTTTATCAGCAGCTTTCAGCTCACCGTTGGCTAATTTGGCCACTCGCAACTGCCGGATAAGCTGGAAAGTACTTCCCGGCCCCCGTGTCACTTCCACGCAAACTTCGCAAGTTATTCCAGTGCCTTCCTCTGCGTCTGCCAACGCTTTTTCGTTTACTAGCGCCTTGCCCAATTCCGCCGTGTAACGCATGGCCGGCGCTAACGCTTCATTGGTTATGCCGTCTTTAAACACCCACTGAAAGGCATCGTACAGCTTGCTCTTGCCGTATCCGTTGGCTCCCAATATCAAGTTAAGGCCCTCCGTAAACTCAATACGGTTATCTTCTCCGTGGTAGCAGAGAAAGTTTTTTATGGTGATGCTGATAATACGCATAGCTAGGCTACAAACGGCTGGTGAGTACTATGTTTAGGCGGGTGGCAATGGACTTGAAAGTCTCCCTATTGGTGTGCTTGTTAACCATTTCCCGTAGCAGGATTATCATTAAATTTGTTTCGTTCGGGTTACCCGTCATCGACACGCCATCAATGTCAGCCGATTCAATTTCATACTCCTTCCGGATTATGTCGTCCTGCAAGAAGGCTTTCAGGGTTGCAATGCTACTCATCAGTTGAAGGGGAATAAGGGTTAAGGGTGTCAAGATTAATGCCGTAGCGTCGGCAAACACGTTGTACCGCCTCGATTGCCTCGTACTTATTAAGGGCCATGTAGGCGAAATCCACCACTCGTTCCAGCTCCTTCTTCACTAGGTTCCGTTCAAGGTCAAAGGTTGCGCCGCTCGCCACACTGCTCGGCACCACCACCAGGTCATGAATCCTGGCAAACCGCTTCTCCGGGTGCCGACGCAGGATGCGGCCCCGCCGCTGAATAAACTGCCGGGGGTTGCCTGTACTAGAGCAAAAAATAGCCTGCTCTGTGCGCGGAATATCAACCCCTTCATCCAGGCATTTCATCGACAGCAGCACGTCAATTTCTCCCTCCTCAAAACTCCGCAAGTCATTGTCCTTGGTTGTTGACCCGCTGGTGTACTTCGCAATCTGTGTTGTTGGCGAAATTCGCCGCACAGCTTTTGCGTAGCTGTCAATTATCCGGCCCGAATCCTCCACATCCTGGTACGATTCTGTGGCTATTTCATCATCCTCTGAGTACCCCTCTGGAGCATACACGAGTAGGTATTTTAGCCCCGTTTCGGTGTTTTTCAACTCTTCTAAAATCCGCTCGAATGCCTGTAATTTGTTGGTGGCTTTGTGAATGATGCGCTTCCGCTCCATGAGTAGCATTTCGTAGCTGCGCTGCGCTGCTACGTCCTTGCTAGCCCGGCTGTAGAGCGAAGCCAATTTAGCCGACAGCTCGGTATACCTGACCATCTCCTCTGCGGTAAGCTCTACTACCTGCGGGTAGTAGTAATACTTACACAAAATCCCTTCCTGAATTGCCCGCTCCATCGTGAAGCTGTAAGTGTATGGGGCTTTGTCATGGAAGAAAAGCTCCATTTTCTCCGACCCGTCTTCGTCATACAAACGCTTTGGGGTAGCCGATAGCCCAATTAGCTTCTGAACCGTGAGCCGTTCAAACTTCGCCGCCACGTTCGGAGCCCCAACGTTGTGGGCTTCATCGGCCACCAAAATAGCCGCCTCACCCGCTGAGTGCATGAACGCCTGGAATTCAGGATTAGCAAAAGTGCGGTAAGTGGCGATGACAACGAACGATGATTGCACCCCCACTGATTGCCGGTTACTGATTTCTGTTAGCTCGTTTTTCCATCCCGCGTTGCGCGACGACGCTTTAATGATTCTTTTAAAGTTGAATTTTCTGGCCTCTTTGTCCCATTGCTCAACCAGTAGGGTGGTGGGGACTAGAATAATCACTTGGTAGTCAGGGCTACCTGCGTATTCATGCAGTACGCAATTGAGCGCCGTAATCGTCTTGCCGGTGCCCGTAGCCATCGCGAAAATGCCGTGGTAGCCGTTGCCAACCCAATTTTGGTAGGCATCTTCCTGATACTGCCGTGGCCCGCCATCAAACGGAAACCGGGGCAAACTGCGGTACACTTCTATCTTTTGCATAATGGTATCCAACACGCGTTGCGTCGCTTCGGTATGTTTCTGCTTGGCCTTCTGTTCCAGTAGTTGCTGCTCGTTCACCAGCAACTCGTCCAGGTCCTTGCCGCCATATTCCCGCGTTATCACCTCCTCAATTTTGTCAAACGGAATCAGCGCCGCATAATCAGTCAAGCCGTCAAAAATCTGGTTGTAATCCTGCTCATATTCGGTAAACGCATCAGGCTCCAATTTCCAGGACAGTTTCAGGTCAAGCTCCTCCAAGTTTTCCAGTAGCCCCGAAGCAGTGAAATTGCACGAGCCTTTGAATTTCACCTTATTGGTGCCGTCGTAAAAGATGCCTGATTTATAGTGAGCAATTCCCTTTCTGCCAATTGGCTTAATTGCTCTTATCTCAATTCGTTTTTGCGTTATTAGCCATGCGATGCAATCAAAAAAGTGCTGCCCGTATTTATCCAGGGCATTTTTAAGCCCGTAGAAATCCTCAGTCGAGAACTGACGGCCTTCCGCATCTACAGACATGCCCTTCAAAAC
>JACMQE010000253.1 GCA_014377145.1 Glaciimonas sp.
AGTATTTGCTACAGCCTTCCATGATTGATACAAATGCCGTCGCACCATCGACTTTAGCCGGTCGCATGTGATCGAATTTTTCGATTTCAGGGAAACTAATATCGACTTGCGCATTGCCGGTCGTACGGCGCTGCTTCATCATCTCTGGCAAGCGATGCAGCGTTTGTGGACCGAATACGATATCGACATAAGGTGCACGCTTGAGGATGGCAGCGCCTTCTTGCGACGCTACGCAACCGCCAACACCGATCAATAGACGGAGATTTTTGAATTTTAGTTCACGCAAACGGCCCAAATCCGAAAATACTTTTTCTTGCGCTTTTTCGCGTACTGAACACGTGTTCAGCAGGATCACGTCAGCATCTTCCGGGTTGTTGGTTTTGATCAAACCGTCAGATGCATTTAGAACATCGGCCATTTTGTCCGAGTCATACTCGTTCATCTGACAACCGAAGGTTTTGATGAAGACTTTCTTTTGTGTCGTTTTTTCCATGACTACCATTTTAGATTACTGCGTTGACTTTCAACCGGTTGATTGGCTTCATCCGGCGTTAATATCCAGACCCGATCCACATCGCCTTGCGTGTTTTGTGTGTAGTTTACCAGAGACCTACTGTTGCCCAATGACACGGGAATCCACATCAAACGGTAGGTTCCCCAAATCCACGAGCCGGGTGAAAACCGCAAAGTCGTTTTATTGATCAGGATCGCCGGATACTCAGTGATCGTCATGTTTCCCCTTAAGATCGTGGTCAGAAATGTGCGCTCAAGAGCTAGCGTAGGTAACGTTGATAGCGCTAGCAGCGTCATCGATAGTGCGATTAACCAGTGTTTTAACCCCATCGTTGCTTGCATATGTCTGACCGTGTTGTTGATGACGTGCAGAGCGAGTTTGTACGTGCGCGTGACATTGATGAGAGCTACCTGATGATGGCGACGACAAGTGATAAAGGTTGCCTAAAATTAAGAAGAATTGGCTTCCCCAATCGCTTTAGATGATTTCCAGCTATCTAGTTAGAGCAGAACTATAGCATTCTTCCCTAACTAGATAGCTGCCAGATTTTTTTCCATGTTGCTCTTGAAATGCTAATAATAGCAATTTAAAAAGGATGAAAATGATCTTTAAATTAAAAATGAGCAGTCTTGTAAAGAACAAGAAATGTCCGTAATAAAAACCTACTTTCAGCCTCTGTGAATTGTCATAAATAGTAGAAGTTATCTATTATTTATCTTGATCTTAGCCCTATTTTTAGGGGTGTTGAATGCCGCAAATAAGATTATGGTCTATCGTTTCACCGAGTATGCGTCACATTCAAGAGAACAAGGTCACTGGCATAGGCAGCGTAGATAGCAAGCAGGTAATTTTGAGTGATAGTGCTAGTCTTTTTAGTGCGCAAACTAGTTCGCGCTGAAAACCGGCTGGTCGAAAGTGTTAACAAATATGGTGCAATTGATGCGCCGAACACACCACTTCCTACAAACCGGTGTGCTGCACGGGCCGTCCTCCGCCGCACCGTAGGGCAACCGTCGCCGACGACACAAGTGAGCACTTATTCATGGCAATGCTCTGTTGGTATTGCCCGTTCTTGATGAAATAAAAGTTGATAAAAAATACACGCCAGGGTGTGTATTAAATATATTTGGCAATGCGTTACGAGGCTCTTTTTCCGAATTTTTTAAAGCGGCAACAAGGTTATATGATCGGCTCATGCATCATGAGACCTCGCCGGAGACATTCGCCAAGATCGAGATGACAGGCGATGTTATTGATCGCATAGCGAATGTTGTGCCCAGCATGCCTAACGCTTTCAGACAATTGATTGGGTCGGCTTTTTTGCTGGGTGCGGACGCTACAGATGGGCGAGAGCCTTCACTACAGGATCTCAATAATGCCACTTCAGGGGGGGGATATTAAAAAAATTTTGCAGGTCCGCAGCCTTTGAAAGCCAGTCTACCGAGGTTGGATGGGAATATCAGACAGGAGAATCTGCTAGGGCTGATGAAGAAAGATGGCGCCTTTCCAAGATCAGAATCAGTTATCCACATTAAAAAATAAAAAATCTTTTTATAACGTACGTGCACGGTCGCCTCCTAAAGAGGGCTATGAGATATTTGCTAAAAACCGCAGAGACATAGCCGGTATTCTCGTTCACTAAGATGTGAAAAATAAAAAATGGAAAAGCATATTAAGGGAATAGGCTGTAATGCCGACCCATCAATAACCGTCGCTGGGCGCCACCGGGCTTGTGGAGATAGGCGAAAAAATGTATATCGAAATGAAACAGAAAACTTTTTGTGTCGTGCGTAGCCTTCAAACGTTCTCTGAATGGGAAATTGTTAATGAACATAATTCGCAGGCTGCACGTATTCCAGTTGAGCACAATTTGAACACGAAAAGCTGGCAGAAAATTCATCTGCCTCCTAAGTATGCCGCAGTTGAATTTGAAGGTGCAGGTGCAGAAAATGCAGAGGGGATTATCGTAAATCGTGCACTTGACTATATCGAAATGGGCAGCGAGCGATTTGCGGTTTGGCATGACTCAGACAATAACACGTGGCGTGTTTATCGGCAGGATCGCCCGAGTGCGCCGGGCATCCCCGTCAAATATGATCCCAAAAATGCCTGGCAGGTCCATATGAATGTCGGATTGCGCGGTGGTGGTGTGTGGCTGGTGAAACAAGCTGAAACGGTAATTGTCGATCCAGGTCGCGTGAAAACAGTAACAGGAAGTGAAATTTTATCGACCTGGTGGGGCATGGGAGATTGTTCGACAGTAGTCGTGCTAAGTGGCTGGAATTCTCAAATCCAGCACTGGGAACTACGATAAATGATGCATGTACTGGAATCATTTTTTGAGATACCAATCTTTGACAGCAACGCTCAAGAGAAGGTGGGAGCCGTAATATTGCGATGGGGGAATGAGGTGCAAGCGGGGGATTGCGAAGTGATTATTGGGTTCGGTATCAACAACTCCAGTGCGTATGGACGATCGCTGATTTTGGAGCAAGAATACCACCAGCGCCAGCCTTTCCAAGAACTTATCAGCAAAGCGTGTGGCAAGGTCGAAATGTATATCGCTGGCACAACATTGGCGATGTTGCCAAACGGCGAAGTAAAACCCGCTGGTTACAGCGGCGATAAATTACAGGTCCCTTCCTCTTTCAAAGCACCAATACAGTTTATTCGACAGTAAGTGTGGAATAGATAATTGCTGCTGAGAAAATCAGTTCGGTAGATGTTTATTTTTTCCTGATAGGTTATCGCAACGTTTGGTTTAACCGCAAGTTGCGGATGAGGCCGTAGATAATGGTATAAGCGCATAACGTGTCGAGTTACTTTTGCATTGCCGCTTTACAATAAAAAATACCTACTGAAACCATGCCGACCGAAGCTCAAAGTAAATGTACCAACGGATATGTACTTTTTGGTCCTAAACGATAGTATACCGTTTACTTTTTGCATGGGAGATCCCCAACTGAAAGCGAAAGGGCGTGAGTTCATTTCAGTCAATAGTTTGCTAAACGAAAAGCAATAACTGTAGCGCAAGCCACGCAGACTTCATCAATCTTTAAATGTTTTTTCCGTTTGAAAAAATCCTGAATGGTTCGATTTAGTAGGATATCTGGATATATTACATGGAACCTTACATTCAGTAAAAGCCATCTGTTTTTTTGAAGTAGCATTATCTTATGCGCTAATGCAGCCCTGAATGAAGCAATATTTGTATTGGAAGAGGGCGCTTTCAATTGTGCGAAAGATGGCAAAAGCACTCTACAACGCATTATGAATAAAGCCTTTGTCAAAGAATCTGATAGCAATGACGACGATCTGGAATTTGGATTGCCGCCGATCCCTGCTGGTACCAAAAATTACATGACGCCTGTCGATCATGTGCGCATGAAAGCTGAACTCTTTGATTTGATCAATAACGCAAGGCCTGAAGTGGTAAGGATTGTTTCCTGGGCGGCGTCTAAATGCCTGTCCTGAAGATGAAACCGGGTTTGCAGGTAGTGCCTGATGGGGTTATGGATGGGATGCATTGAAAGGAAAGTTTTTTCGTCCCGCATCCACCTTGCTGCACGCCGCGCCGTGGTTGATATTGCGTGGCAATCATGAATCCTGCGCACGCGCGGGACAGAGATGGTGGCGCTTTATTGATCCACGTCCGTTGACACCGGGTCGCGATTGCAATGCTGCTGCCAATGATGACGACGGCGACTACAGTGATCCTTATGTTGTGCCGATCGGCGGCAATGCGTAGTTCATCGTGTTGGATACGTCAAATACAATTGGCGGCACGATTTCGCAAGGCGATATTCGCTAGGGAAACTACTTGGACATGTACCGAAAGCTGGATAAGTTGTCGCAGCAGGCTGGCTACAACATCGTCGTTAACCATCATCCGATTTTCGGATTTGCGACAGAAAGGAATGCCAAAGGCGAAGTGTCTTTATTGCCGAGAGATCGTGGATTGTAATCGGTATTTGCCAAAATTAATCCACTAATCCTGCCACCACGTGTGCATGTGCCGATGTCTGGTCATCTACACGTCTGGCAAGAAGTGAGTTTTTCCAACCCTCATCCGACCCAGTTTGTTGCTGAGTTTTCTGGCACACTTAGAGACCTGGTGCCTTTACCAGAAGTATTGCCGCCAGGGGAGGCATCAGCACCAAGTGCGGTGGTCAAGCATGTGAGTTCCTGGGTAGTGGTTTTGGTTATACAACGATGGAGCGTCAGGGCAATAATCATTGGGACGTTAAAGTGTGAGATGCATCTGGTCGGCAAGCGAATGCCTGTCGTATCGACAGCAGCAAATCGGTGTGCGAACGGGCGCGGGTGAACTGAATTTGTCTTGAGGACTTACGCAAAAAAGTCCTATTGGCGTTGTGCTCTTCTATTCAGCTCGGCGCATCGGTAATAGCGTACTGTCTTGGTTGGCAAGTTTTGGTAAGCCCGTTGCTGGGACAATTTTGCGTAAATCTCATTACTAAATAATGATTCAAATAATTTTTTATCTATCTAACTACATAATAAGTTTTAGAAAGCAGATTCTAAAAAAGAATATCGGTATGTTCGTTCCCTGCATAGCATTCGCAATTTGTCTTTGTTCCCAGTTACGATCATCGCCGCCCTTAAGTGCGATGCGCCAGTGGGTATGTCGATCGGCCTTGCTACCGCGCGTTTATTTGTTGGTTACCACGATCAAACAATCGCAATCGTCGGTGTTATATCGGGAAGATAGTCGCTACTCCGAAAATCGGTCTCGGCAGAGATGCAACGGTTTACGATGCGAAGGTGAAAATGGGATTCAGTTTAAATGCCGATGGCACGCTTGATCTAATTAGCGTACTTGACGCTACACATTATCAATAAAAGTAAACTGTCAAGACCATCCACGGCGCGCCCACCTTGGCGCTTGATCCGATTTCTCACAAGGTGCATTTGATTGCTGCAGAAGCCATTGCCATTAGTGTAGGAAGGAGAGCGAAAGCGCATTTCCGATTTAAACTGGACACGCTAACGCTGCCGAGCTCGATGAGTATGTCAGATAGTTTTACATTCTGAGTTATCGTTTCTGATATTGCTGATTGCCAAACAAAATATCCCGTTCTGTTTTGCCGGTTAATGGCTTACGTAAATGCGCCAGGACTTCCACACCGCGTTGTACCGGGGGACGTTCGCTGATGATGTCAAACCATTTATGTAGGTGTGGATAGTCGCTCAGTTCAACACCTTGA
Organism: Glaciimonas sp.; assembly: GCA_014377145.1. The sequence goes on from JACMQE010000253.1 coordinate 5,740, forward strand.
TTTTTCCATGAGCGTAGCCATGGAAAAGTGGCGATGTCAGCAATGGTGTATTCGCTACCAGCCAAATGGACATGCTGCGAAAGCTGTTTATCGATTACTCCATAGATCCTTTTGGCTTCGTTGGTATAGCGATTGACGGCGTACTCGATTTGTTCTGGCGCGTAAAGACGGAAGTGATGGGCTTGTCCCAACATTGGCCCAACTCCGCCCATCTGAAACATCAGTCATTCCAGCGTCTTAAATCTTTCACGATCGGTATTGCCGAGGAACCGGCCTGTTTTACTAGCTAAATACAATAGAATAGCGCCCGACTCGAAGAGCGAAATTGGTTTGCCATCTGGGCCATGCGCATCAAGGATGGCTGGAATTCTATTGTTGGGTGAAACTGATAGAAAATCCGGATCGAACTGGTCGCCAGCGCCGATATCGACCGCATGCACGCGGTAAGGTATGCCGCACTCTTCCAGCATGATATGTACTTTGTGACCGTTGGGAGTGCCCCAGCTATAGACGTCAATCATCAATGTTTCCTTTTTTTTGTTGTTCAATTAGTAATAGTAGTTAAACGTATGTAAACGTGTTTAGAGGGTACTTAACCGTTGTAATGCTTGTTGTAAAGTCTGATCCTGTTTGGCAAAACAGAAACGGACAATGCCAGATTCACGCGGGGTAGTGTAAAAAGTCGATATGGGAATCGCCGCGACACCGATTTCACTCGTTAGCCAGGTTGCAAATTCCACTTCGCTGACCGAAGAAATTACAAAATAATCAACGTACTGGAAATAGGTGCTGTCAGAGGGCAATAGGGTGAAGTGCGAACCTTGCAGGCCAGTCTTGAATAAATCACGCTTGCGCTGGTAAAAGGCGGATAGCGCTAGATACGGTTTAGGGTTTTGCATATATTGTACAATGCTCTGGTGAACCGGTGTATTCACCTTGAAAACATTGAACTGATGTACTTTGCGAAATTCTACCAAAAGCGCTGCCGGGGCGGCGACAAAGCCGATTTTTCAGCCTTTGACATGATAGGTTTTTCCAAAACTGGAGACGATAAATGTCCACACCGCTAATTCTGGGTACCGACTGAGAGATTCGTGTGCCAGTCCGTCATACAGCATATGTTCATATACTTCATCCGATAGGATGAGGATATCCGTGCCGCGTACGATACCAGCTAATGCCGCAGCGTTCAGCATGCTTCCGGTGGATATGAGGCGATTTGATTATGATCAATCGGGTGCGGGGACTGACCACTGCTGCAATCTTATCCCATGGCACATTATAACCGTTGGCCCCTAGCGTCATTTGGACAAATACTGACTTGCCACCCGCCAATTCAATCGCCGGAACGTAACTTTCATAAGCAGGTTCTATGACGATGACTTCGTCGCCGAGATGCACGGCGCACATAATGGCGGTTAGCAAGCCCTGAGTTATCCCGGCCGTGATATTAATTTCGTTAACCGGATTGTAGATGTAACCGTATAATTTCTTAATTTTGGTGGCGATGACGTTGCGCAGCGATGGCACGCCCACCATGGGTGGATATTGGTTCAGGCCATTCTTCATGGCGTTGCTAACGGCATCGGTCAGCGCCGGATCGTAATTGAAGTCGGGAAATCCTTGCCCTAGGTTGACGGCATTCTTCTCAATGACCAGGGCTGACATGGTATTAAAAATAGTCATTCCGACGGTAGGTAGCTTTGATCTCAGATTAATGGGAAGTGTCGATGCGGTATCAGCGACATTGGGCTGCATATTCATTTGTATCTGGAGAGATAGAGAGTAAGAATTAATTTTAACTTCAACGGAATCAAAGTCAACTGGCGTCAATTTGTCAGAAGGGAACATTCTAGCGGTTTGTTGTCAAACCTACAGTACGCGTACTATTCGGCCAACGGCGTACTCCAGGCCTGAGGGGGAATAATCGCAAAAAGTCCGATTCTAGCCGTTTTAACGACTAGTTTTAGTAATGCTTTGTCTTTGGTAACCAACATTGAAGCCTCTGCGTCCAGCGCCAGTTCCAAGAATTTTTGGTCATCAGTATCTGAGAAAATTGGCAAGAGAATATCAGTGCGCGGTGATAATGCAGTCGGTTTCATCATTTTTATCAATGCATCGAACTCGGCATTGATCGTTCGACGGTTCTGATCGTTAATAGGTAGACGCGCATATTGCAAAACCCGTTGCCATTCGGTGTGGCAATCAGCTCGCGTTACCGCTTCGACGGCGCCGGATTGCAGGGCTGTCATTATTGCTGCCGAACGTGAGTCGTGGAATATAAACAAGTCCAGACAAACATTCGTGTCGATTAATATGTGCTTCGGTATCATTGTCAAAATTTTTCTATATTACTAGATTATAAATATAAATTGCAAATATGTTAATTGTTTTATCGCCCGCCAAATCGCTCGATTACACTACACCGCCAAACACTAATGTGCATACTTTGCCTGACTTTATCGCGCAATCAGCTGAGTTGGTGGACATACTGAAAAAATTGTCGCCAGCAGAAATTGGTGAATTAATGCATATTTCTGATGCACTTGCCCATCTCAATGCCACGCGGTTTTCTGCATGGTCTAAAAAATTCAGCAGCGCCAATGCTAAGCAAGCAATTCTGGCATTTAATGGCGAAGTATACGAAGGACTCGATGCGCGCTCGCTGAATGTGAAACAGTTAACTTATACACAAAATCGGGTACGCATTCTATCCGGCTTATACGGCCTGTTACGACCGCTTGATCTGATGCAGCCGTACCGTTTGGAAATGGGCACTCATTTAGCGCATTCTAGTGGCAAGAATTTATATGCGTTTTGGGATAACAAATTGACGCTGGCGTTGAATAAGGAACTGGCTAAACTAAAAACCAATGTGTTGGTCAATCTGGCATCCGATGAATATTTTAAGGTAGTTAGGCCAAAAGTACTGGCTGCACGGATCGTCGCCCCAGTGTTTGAGGATTGGAAGAATGGTAAATACAAAATTATTTCGTTTTATGCTAAGCGCGCACGAGGCTTGATGGCCCGGTATGCGACTGTGCATAAAATCACCGATGCTGAACAGTTAAAAGATTTTGCTGTAGACGGTTATCGATTTGACGTAAAAGACTCTAATGCCGGGCGATGGGTATTCCGACGACGCTTGACTGTTTGAGTCTTAGGACTTACGCAATCGCCCCAGCAGCATTGTTCTCTCCTAGTCTTACTAGGGACTGACTTAGCCGGCAGGTTTTAGTAAGCGCGTTGCTGGAACAATTTTACGTAAGTTCTAGGGCATATTGAGATATAAAAAGCGGTTAACTTTTTTAAAGCTGTGTTTACATTCTGGATTTTAAAGATTGCCTACATGTTACGGATGATGTTACGAATGGATCAATGGGAGCGCCTAGCCCGGGTAGTACGCGGCAAAGCGGGTGATAGAGAGCGTATAGTATCGTCTCTTTCCTGATTGTGACACGAATGCGCTGCTTGACTGTATTACCAGTAAAAATGCCAAAGCGGTTATTCCACCCAAAGTAAACCGGAAAGAGCAAAGAGAAGTTGATCGACATCCGTACCGAAACCGTCATGTAGTAGAGCGAGAGCGGTTTTTTGCGCATATTAAACAAATTTAGGGGAGTCGCTACTTGTTACGACAAACGCGCTTCGCGCTTTACTTGATTTGTGGCTCTCGCGGCCTCGGTACTTTGGTTGAAATAAATGTCAACACGCCCTAGTATCGAGGAACATTATTTTTGTAAATTTTTTTAACGATAGGCAAGTTCACGCATTAAATGTTGATGATGGTCTGCTGCTGCATGCGATTTTTCTACCCCCCCATTTCCTACTTAGCCAATTAATGTAACCGCCAGATGCATATTAAATAAATGCAATGATCGTGCAGGCATGAAGTTTGTCCATTACTATCTCAATCGATTTTTTTGTCCTTAGTTAAATAATGACGTCATTTTTATTTCTTTATTTGTTATTTTTTTGTTTAATCTCTCCATCTAATTTCAAGATAACTCTCCGATGGGTTGCAGGGTTTTCCTATATCGCTGGGCTTTCAAATTTTGTATAGTTTTTCGGTTACCAGAAAATAGCATTCTACTTGCGTCGACCAATGTGCTGGCGATTCAGTCTGGCAAGACCACAAACTTGCTCCGGCCGCTCTCAATAATTCCCTTACTAACGTAGGTTCTTCACCTTGGGTGCTGAAGAATTCCGGGAACTCTGCGCCATACTGCCGCTGAAGGACTACGCTTGTATCGGTTGGCTAGCGAGCTAGCCGGCTATTATCGTCAAATGTCATCAAGCGCCGAAGAAGTTACATCAGGTGCAGTAGAGTTAGCGGTAGCCACTGATCAATTGGCTGTCGGCGCTACGATGCAAGCCAACTTTAGTTTGCTTCTTGCGACTAGTGCAGACGCGATATTGGATACAGTCATTGAGGCATTATACAACCAAGGTATAGCGCGCAGTAACCAGATCAGCTTGCAGCCCGGAGCGGATAAATCGCCTGATTTGATGCCTCTGGCAACCGCAGCTAATGTCGCCGTCGGTGGGACTGCGACGCATGTATTTCGCGAGCATAATATTGGTGACAAGTCAACCGATCCAACGCAAGCAATTATTGTGCGGGCTACCCTGCCGGCCGGGCTAAGTATCGTCAATGTAGCACCGGGCGCAAAATGGTAATGTGATGTTAGCAGTTCGCCGTTGCAGTGCACTACTCATCAAATATTCGATCCTGGTAGTTTCAGCACCGCTCTGACGCTGATCGTGCATGCTGAAAGAAATGCACTTCCCGTAGGCGAGGTTGAGACAATTTTGCAAGGTATGGTTGATGTTGAAGGCGGCGGTGAACTGGTCCAAAACGTCAGGAATAATCGTTTGAACTATGTAACCTGTATTGGTATTGGAGCGACATTGGCTGGCCAGGATATGGCTGGACAATGCGCAAAATAGCCGCTACGACGTCGGTGATTTGTTGTTGTCAGGTTGGAAAGTCGAACTACGCGCTGCGGATCAAGGTAACACAACCATAAACGCTGGAATAAGCAATCTCATCGATACCACGATTACGGATGCGCAAGGCGAGTATCGCCTGACCGCAATCCCGCCCGGCGGCACCTACCGCTTACGGTTTTTCCATACAAGGAACCTTGATAGGCACCTCTATAGATGGCGAAACTGGTCGACCGCAAGCGCGACGTGACTTCATCAGCGGCGAGTTGGAATACAAACATCTCGCTGCCCGGGCATACTTATGCAGAACAAAGTTTAGCTGTGTCATCCAGCGGACGTGTTTATGACGCCGCTACACCCAAACCAGTGGCCGGGGCCACGATTCTCATGTCAACCGATGTAGCGGCATTTGATCCGTCAGTCCACCTGATCGGCATGGAACATAGCGGTGAGAATACGACGGATGAGCACGGATTTTTTACTTCGCCTTGACCTCACATACACTCGGTGGTGAATACCGTTTCGTCGTAACTGCACCTGGCTATCGTGACGGTTTTTCCACGCTTTTAAGACGACAAGATGCGCCGGTGCGCTTAAGTGCGACGCGCACTGCAGGGTCCGGAGTATTCAAAGTAGTTCCCAGTTTTAACCTGCCCGCTTTCGGCGACGCATTCCAATATTACAGCACAATGCAGTGTAATTTTGGCGCGCCGCGGCTGGTCAATAATCTACTTGCTATTGATTTGATCCACGATACTGGCGGTGCGCTATCATTGCGCAAAAGTGCGAAAAAGTGCCGATCGTCCTGAAGTAGAATTGATCGACTTCATTAATTACAAGCTTGAACTTGCGTATCAAGGAGCGATGATGCTGGACAGTTTCGATATCGTAGATAATCTGTCCGTAGGTTTTTCTTGCGTCACAGAGTTTGCACGAATATGCGTGCGTGGTTCCGGCGTGAAAGCGATCCAGTCGGAAGTTCATCAGGGGCGTTTATACTTTACGTTATCCAAGAAGGCGTGGAATGTCGATACACCTGTAGAAATTACCTATCGGGCTAGGGTCAGCACGGGAGCGTGCGAACGAGTGTTAGCCGTCAGTAGGGCAAAGGCCAATGCTAGCGAACTAGTTTCGAACGAGGCAATCGCGAGTGTGCGTGTGGTTGGGAGCGTATTTACCCAGTGACGCACGTCATCAAACTTGATCTAACGCCGTTACCGCCCGGTAGCACGCCAATATTAACGGTCAATCCGCAAGCCGGAAACGCAAGCAGTCAGTTTGTTAATCTGCGTAATGGTGAGTTGGGACGCGCCGATTTTATGCTGACTTGCAACGCAATTATTCAGGTCGACGTACAAGCGCGTCGTTTGCTAACGCATTAACGCGCGCCCGAAATCCAAACCGTGTTAAAAAGACAGTTTGATGTGCAAGGCTTGGACAATACAGTCGCGCCATCTGTTTTAGTATTGCCGTTAAAATCAGGCGAACCCGCTAGTGTTAATACAGCTATTTATGTACCCGGGATTGACGTTCCGTTGACTTCCCCCGGTGACGATAAAACAAAGCTGGCATTATCACCTTCGTGGGGATTTGAGCATTTACGCGAAAGCGTTGATCCCATATTGGATTTTATCGATTTAACCAACGGTCAGTAGCAACCCAGAAGGCAAATCAATGTGCGCGTCAAAGGTCCGTCAGGGTCTGATCTTCGCTTTGATGTTAACGGGATGTTGATAGGGATGGATCGGTAGGTACGCGCGGCGTACTAGAGTCGTGTCAGATTGCGGCTGTTGAATATATTGGAATCACTTTATTACCCGGCCCTAATATCTTAACGATCAGAGCTGGAAATCAAAGTAAAGCCGTTGCCATCGTTGCGCCTGGCGATTTGGCGCGGGTGACGATTGTCACGCAGGAACAAGTGATAGCCGATGGCAAAACACCTATTGCAATCCATGTCAATGCTACTGACAATGCTGGAATACCGATCAATGCGTCCCATCTTGTCGCGTTGACCGCCAGTTTGGGGCGCTGGGA
>JACMQE010000254.1 GCA_014377145.1 Glaciimonas sp.
CCTCAAGGTATTTACCACCCATGATAGCGATACCGATACAAGCACCAATTGCGCCCAAACCAATTATCAAACCACAAGCCAAAGCAACAAAAGAGAGATCCGTCATGACAATTCCTTCAAAGTTAAAGTTAATACAAAAGGCAAATTAAAAAAATAAAAAACTACACAAATCTACCAATACTTATGGAAGTGCTACTCAGTGTGAGTGTGCTGGATATTGAGTACAGTACTTACTAAGTGGCGTGATTCGCCAGATCTTAATGTTTTTCGTGCGCTTGTCCGATGTAGACAAGGGTTAGCATCATGAAAATAAATGCTTGCAACAATACAATCAAGATATGGAAGATCGCCCAGATCGAACCGATAATCACGTGTCCAACGAAGCCAAACGCAGTAGCCGCTGAACCTAGCAATGCAATCAACAGGAATAGCAATTCACCGGCGTACATATTGCCGAATAGTCGCATTCCTAACGATACGGTTTTTGCAGCAAATTCGATAAGATTTAATAGCAGATTGAAAGGTGCCAGCCAAATACCAAAAGGTGCGGACAATAATTCATGCACAAAGCCGCCAACGCCCTTGATCTTGATGCTATAAAACAGCATTAATACCAAAACGCTCAAAGCAATTCCCATCGTGCCGTTCAAATCGGCAGTCGGTACAGCACGGTGATGCGAAATAATGTCGTCCAACCCAACAAGCTTGAAAAAGTTGGAAAATATATCAACCGGCAGGAAGTCAAGAGAGTTCATCAAGGCCACCCAGACGAACACTGTCAGGGCGAGCGGAGCGATAAAACTACGGTCGCCATGGACAATTTCTTTAGATTGGTTGTCAACCATCTCGACCATCATCTCGACAAAAGCCTGAAAACGACCCGGTATACCAGCAGTAGCGCTACGCGCGGCCATATACATCAGCAAGCAGCCGAATACCCCCGCAAACAAGGACCAGAAAATGGTATCGATATTGATAATCGAAAAATCGATAATTTTAGTCTGATGACTTGTCGCAAGGTGACTAAGGTGATGGACAATATATTCAGAAGGAGTTAGCGGTGCGTCGAGTACAGCAGCATTCATGATTGGCGTCTAAATAGTAAGATAAAGTAACTTTTCAGCACCACGATAAAGCTGACGACAAAAGCCAACCAGTTAACTTCGTGGTACAACCGTGCAACTGCACCCAAGAGTGCAATCGTCGTAGCAATTTTGATAAATTCACCGATAAAAAAAGATATCGGGTTAGCGTCGCCAGGCGCGCGTGCGCTGAAAAAAAGGCTTAATGCAAAGAGACCATTTGGCAATGCGCAACAGATACCCCCGAGCATTGCAGAAATAAATCCCGACATACCACTTAATAGCCCTGCCACAACGGCAATAACGACAGTGACGATAAATTGCAAAAGCACAATACGCAACATACTGATCCTAAATTGTGCGAAGCCGTGCGTCCAAATGAGTTTGCTTACGGCAGTTTTAGAACCCGCGGATTATACGATCAGCATGCTGTTTTCGTCAAACTTTTGCAAAAGAATCATAAGCTTATGCAACGCTATACAACAGTTTCACCATCCCATAGCTGCGGCGCACTATTCACTAATGTGGCCACCTCCGCGATTAGAGATGGGATTAAAAAACTTATTGCACCAATATTGTGAAAGTATGGCCAGCGAATAAGGTAACTTATGCTATTGACATTCCATCGATCTATTTTGTTGCTAATCGAAGAGTCATTTTAGAATCAAATTTTCACCATTGCCAGCACCTAAGTATCTTTTAAAATAAGGCTATCCTTAAAAATAAAAACCAACAACATATGTACTTTAATACAAGCTTTTAACAAATAATTTAATTTCAAAAACCGAGAGAAAATTCGACCACATTTCACTTCGATATTTTAATGCCGAAAATAGTGGAATAACCCGGTCAAAGAAATTGTCAATCTCAAGAAACCCGCAATTGATCTAAATACAATTACCGTCTGACCGCTCAAGATATTGCGTCTGGGCTCCGTATTTAGTGCCCGTAGCCCCACAAGCTATTGTCGGCAACTTTTCAAGCCACTCTTTGCAGAGTCAAACACTGGCATCATTAGGGAAGCAATAATATACTCAGGATAGCGAGCACATTCAATACGCTTTATTACTTTCACTTAGCCACCTCGGCAAATGACAAATAACCGTAACATACCGCTTATTCCTACCCTCTGAGACGTGCGATCAATTCTTCCAGTATATCCAGATCAGAAAAATCAATAATTAACTGCCCGCTATTTTTTGCGCCGGTCTTGATCGTTACCAGGGTCGCCAGCAAATCAGACAGCTCTTCTTCTAGCCGTGCGATATCGCGGGACTTATTTTTACTCTTACCGATTGGAAGCGTAACAGCATTCTGCTCGGCAGTAGTACGCGTGACCAGTTTCTCCGCATCGCGTACCGACATCCGCTTTGCCACCACTTGGTTCGCTAACGTGATCTGGGTGGCAGCATCAACAGCGAGTAATGCGCGGGCATGCCCCATGTCGATGTCGCCCGCCATCAGCATATTTTGCACCGGCTTCGCTAGATTCAATAAACGCAGCAAATTTGATACCGTGCTACGCGAGCGACCCACTGAGAGCGCTGCTTTTTCATGCGTAAAATCAAAATCGATAATCAGACGATGAATACCTTGCGCCTCTTCCAAGGGATTCAAATCCTCGCGCTGAATATTTTCGATCAGGGCCATGGCTGCGGTGGCCTGATCATCAACATCCTTGACCAACACCGGCACTTCGGTCAGGCCAGCAATTTGCGCCGCACGATAACGACGCTCACCGGCAATGATTTCATAATGCTGCGTACTGTTGCCGCTGTGCCCACCATTGCTACCGTTGCCGCCTTTTTGTAATACAATCGGTCGGACCAGAATCGGCTGGAGCAAACCCTGCTCCTTAATCGATGCCGCCAGCTCAGCAAGCGCTCCTTCATCTATGCGCGTACGCGGCTGATATTTACCGGCTTGCATCACCGCGACCGACAACACCGAAGGCGCGCCAGAAATGGTCGGCATCGCTTCCGTGATATCGGTCGAACCGCCGAGTAATGCATCCAGACCACGGCCTAAGCCTTTTGTTTTTTTCGTCGCCATAGTTTTCTTTGCGTTGCCAATCACATTATTTTGATTCGCTCGACTATCTCAGCGCCAAACGTAATATAGGCCTGCGCACCTTTGGAGGCTGGATCAAAACAAACGCCGGGCATGCCGTACGACGGCGCTTCGGCCAAACGCACATTACGCGGAATCACTGTTTTAAACACCTTATCGCCAAAATGTTGTTCCAGTTCTGCCGATACCTGCTGCGAAAGGGTCATGCGTGGATCGAACATCACCCGTAGCAAACCGATAATTTTTAAATCGGTATTTAAATTGGCATGGACTTTTTTAATGGTATTTACCAAATCCGATAAACCTTCCAGCGCATAGTATTCGCACTGCATCGGGATGATCACACCATTCGCCGCACACAGACCATTTAACGTTAACAGGGACAACGCGGGCGGGCAATCAATCAAAATAAAATCGTACTCATCCGCGATACTGACAATCGCATCCTTGAGACGATTTTCGCGATTTTCTAGCTCCACCATTTCAACTTCGGCACCGGCCAATTCACGGTTTGCAGGTAACACATCAAAGTTACCCGTTTCAGAAACGACGCGGACACTTTTAATATCCGTCATCCCTAGCAACACTTCGTAAATTGACCCCTTCAAAATTCCCTTGTTAATACCGGCACCCATTGTCGCGTTTCCTTGCGGATCGAGATCGATCAGCAATACACGTTGGTCGAGTTGCGCTAAGCCAGCGGCCAGATTTACTGCGGTAGTTGTTTTACCAACTCCGCCTTTTTGATTAGCGACACAGAATATTTTTGCCATGGAGTAACATTTTAAAAAGTTAGGGCTTAGGCAAAGTTACGCCAGCAATGCGCTTAGCAACCGCACAGGACGAAAAAAGACCGAATGGCTGATTAGGAAGGATAACGACGCTGGGATGATTTTCCATAAGTCCTAAATTGTTATTAATTCGTCGTCAGCTTGATACCAAAATCAATCAGGAGACCCCTGCGACTTCAGACAAAAAAGCATTGATAAAACGGTGGCGTAACAGATGTTTTGCAACAGCATTTCTAACTATTAGCAGTAGACTACCGTAAATCACCGTGCAGCTGGAAATGATTGCCGCTATTGTTAAAAAAGTGATGTTGTCGCGTTGCGTAATCGGATTGATAAACAACGGAAAAAGCCATATAAAAATGATGGATTTAGGGTTGATCAACTTCACAAAAGCCCACGAGGCTAATCTGCATTATTTGAAAAAGGCTGCACTAATATTCATCATCGCCCGTCACTTTTGCTTAGTTCTCACCAGCTTGCTGACATCAAATCCTTGCGCCGCAACCTTGGCCAGTCCGGCCTGATACATGACATCAGGCAAATTAGGCGTGCGCGACAACACCCATAAATAATTGCGCCCGGGTTCGCCTACTACCGCATATGAATAATCGGATGCCAGATCCAACACCCAATAATCACCCCAGACAAAAGGCAGCCAGGCCGTCCACGCTGGTGCAAAACGTACTTTTAGTTTGGCATGGCTAGTCACATCGGTAACCTGGGC
>JACMQE010000255.1 GCA_014377145.1 Glaciimonas sp.
ATGGTCGCGATTATATTTTCCAAGCGTTGCAAAATGGCGCTACTGCGGTGGTTTATGAAGGCAAGCAATTTAATTGGAATGCCAAATGGGACATACCGCGAGCTCTGCCACACCTAGCTGTTAAAGGACTTAAAAAAATAGCTGGCCCGATAGCCAACAATTTTTATCAATGCCCTGACCGGGACATGAGCATTATCGCTGTGACCGGAACTAATGGTAAAACTTCATGCAGTCAATGGCTGGGGGAAATATTGGCTCAGCTAGGACAAACCACGGGTGTTATTGGTACGCTGGGTTTTGGTATTTTTGTGTCGGGTCAGCAGGTTGAATTTAATGTTACTGGCTATACAACGCCAGACGCAATCTTGCTACAAAGCGAGTTGGTGAGTTTGCGAAAGGCTGGCGTGCAAGCGCTAGTGATTGAGGCATCATCTATCGGTCTTGATCAAGGTCGACTAGACGGCATGCATGTCGATATTGCATTATTTACTAATCTCACCCGTGATCATCTTGATTATCACAAAGATATGGCGGCCTATGAAGCGGCCAAGCAAACGCTATTTGACCGGCCTGACTTGCAACATGCGGTGCTGAATCTCGACGATACGATGGGTTTAAGTTTGGCCTATCATTTGCAACAAAATGGTGGTGCAACAGCGGTTATCGGTTATGCATTGACTGACGCTGCAGTCGAGAATGCTACCTTGTTAGGTACATTCCCCATACTACACGCGACTGCGGTGCGTATCAGTGCCAATGGCACTGTCTTTCATGTAGATTCACCGTTTGGCAGTGGTCTGATAAAAACCCAATTGGTAGGTCAGTTTAACGTTAGTAATATATTGGGAATTTTAGGTGTCTTGCTTGCCAAAGAGATCGCATGGGGTACGGCAGTCGAGATGCTGGAGCATCTGACTGCCGTACCAGGGCGCATGGAGCAATTTGGTGGACATGACGGGCCATTAATTGTGATTGACTACGCGCACACCCCAGATGCGTTAGAAAAAACATTATTAACGTTGCGTCAGGTAGCGCAGCAACGTGGCGGTGAATTGTGGTGCGTCTTTGGCTGCGGTGGCGATCGCGATCCCGGTAAACGACTGCAGATGGGGGCCATTTCCGAATTAGCCGATCACGTGATTGTGACAAGTGACAATCCGCGTAGCGAAGACCTGACCGACATTATTTCGCAAATTCTTGCGGGCATGAAATCAGCGGCAACAGCACAAATACAAGAAGACCGTGCAGCGGCAATTTTGCGTGCGGTACGTAGAGCAGGCAAAGCCGATGTCGTACTGCTGGCAGGTAAAGGTCACGAACCCTATCAGGAAATAAAAGGCAAAAAATTGCCTTTTTTAGATGCCGACCATGCCGTATTGGCGTTAGCTGCGCGTGCGACGATGAAAGGCGGCCCGGTATGATGAAGACTTCAATCAATGATGTGCAATCGTGGCTGGCCTCATGGCACCAACCTGCCAGCATGGTAGGTGGTGTTAGCATTCCTGCTAATGTCATCATCAATGGATTGACAACCGACAGCCGTGCAGTTAAAGCCGGTAATCTATTCATTGCGCTACGCGGTGAGCAATTCGATGCGCACAACTTTCTTGATCAAGTTCTGGCACGAGGTGCCAGTGCATTGGTAGTAGAGCGCGCACCGGAAAATACCTCTGTGCCAGTATTGATCGTTGCCGATACGCGCAGCGCACTTGGGGCGATTGCCAACGGCTGGCGTCGACAATTTTCTTTGCCGCTGATCGCCGTCACTGGTAGCAACGGTAAAACTACAGTCAAGGAAATGATTGCCGCGATTCTAGCTACGGCGTTCGGTGCCAACGGCTATTTATCAACACGTGGCAATCTGAATAATGAGATCGGCGTACCGCTGACGCTGCAACGACTCGATGCTAGTCATCAGGCCGCAGTAGTCGAACTTGGCATGAATCATCCCGGCGAAATCGCAATGCTGGCATCTATCGCCGTACCGACAGTCGGGTTGGTGAATAACGCGCAACGTGAGCATCAGGAATTTATGGCTAGCGTCGAGGCAGTTGCCATAGAAAACGGCGCGGTAATCAAAGCTTTATCTGCGACTGGTATTGCCGTATTCCCCACCGATGATCTATATACAACAATGTGGCGCGGCTATGCCGCGAATAAAGGCGGCTGTCTGACGTTTGGTTTGTCCGACAATGCAGATGTGCGCTGCACTTACCAGCTATCCACATTTGGGAGCGATTTAGAAGTCACCGCATTCACCGCGTTCTCTACAGCCACCACACCCTCTCTGATGTTTTCAGTGCGAATAGAGGCTGCTGGCGAACACAATGTCCGCAATGCACTTGCTGCCATTGCCTGCACGTTGGCAATTGGTATCGAGGTCGAGGCTATTCAACGCGGTTTGGCATCTTTTGCACCGGTTAACGGACGTCTCCAACGCAAACTGGCGCAACACGCTGGTTATGCCGGTGCGTTAGTGATCGATGACACGTATAATGCCAATCCGGATTCGGTACGAGCCGCGATAGACGTGCTGGCCCAATCTCTCGCTCCACGTTTATTGGTGCTGGGTGACATGGGCGAGGTCGGAAACCACGGTCCTACATTTCATCAGGAAATCGGCGCTTACGCGCACCAGTGCGGTATCACCAATTTACTGACTTTTGGCAATATGGCGATGGGTGCCAGCAAGGCATTTGGCGTACCAGCCCAACATTTTAGCGACATCGCAGCATTGATTGCAGCTGTTGATTTACAGATGACGGCGACCACAACTGTACTAGTAAAAGGCTCTCGTTTCATGAAAATGGAACGCGTGATTTTGCATCTGGTGAACGGTGCCGGGATCGAAAACTTGTCAGTCCCGTCAATACCCTCACCATCCTCACAGGAGACGCACTAATGCTGCTTTGGCTAGCACAAAATTTTCAGCAGGATTACAGTTTTCTGCGGGTTTTCAATTTCCTGACGTTCCGGGCAGTCTTCGCTACGCTGACGTCTTTGGTGATTGGTCTTATAGCCGGTCCTGGGGTTATCCGCATGTTGGCGCGTCTTAAGGTTGGACAAGCAGTGCGCACCGACGGTCCGCAAACACATTTGATCAAAACTGGTACCCCCACCATGGGTGGTGTGCTGATTTTGATCTCAATTGGGATTTCGACGTTGTTATGGAGTGATCTTGGCAATCGTTTTGTCTGGATTGTATTGCTGGTGACATTGGGCTTCGGCGCGATTGGCTGGGTCGATGATTATCGTAAGGTCGTCTATAGAGACCCGAATGGTATGCGTTCGCAGGATAAATATTTCTGGCAATCGCTGATCGGTATATTGGCCGCAATCTACCTGGCATTTTCGGTCTCGGGGGCGACTAATATACAAGTCTGGGATTTATTTGTGACCTGGATTAAATCTGGTTTTAGTATAGATTTACCACCGAAAGCCGACCTGATCGTGCCGTTTTTCAAGGCCATCAGTTATCCGTTGGGTGTGTGGGGTTTTATGGCGCTGACCTATTTCGTCATCGTCGGCACCAGCAATGCGGTTAATTTGACCGATGGCCTGGATGGTTTAGCGATTATGCCTACCGTACTAGTTGGTGCGGCGCTGGGCTTGTTTGCGTACTTGACAGGCAACTATACTTTTGCCAGATATTTGTTGATCCCTCATATTCCTGGTGCTGGGGAGTTGTTGATTTTCTGCGGGGCGATGGCAGGTGCAGGATTGGCTTTCCTTTGGTACAACGCCTATCCTGCACAAGTTTTCATGGGCGATGTCGGCGCATTGGCCTTAGGCGGTGCGCTTGGCACTATCGCCGTCATTGTGCGGCAGGAAATATTGCTCTTCATCATGGGCGGAATTTTTGTAGTCGAAACCCTGTCGGTGATGCTGCAAGTTATCTATTTCAAGTACACCAAGAAGCGTTTCGGGATCGGTCGCCGTGTCTTGCTGATGGCACCGTTGCATCATCACTACGAACAAAAGGGCTGGAAAGAAACACAAGTAGTTGTACGTTTCTGGATCATTACAATGATTCTCGTGCTGTTTGGGTTATCAACGTTGAAGTTAAGGTAAGAGCGGGAATGGATTACATCGGCAAACATGTTCTGGTACTGGGCTTGGGTGAGTCTGGACTGGCAATCGCTTTGTGGCTGGCGCGCTGCGGTGCGACGCTGTGTATCGCCGATACCCGTAATGCGCCAGAACGATTACAGCAATTGCAAGAAGCTGTTCCTGACTTTGTATTTATTGGGGGCAATGAAAGCAGCAAAAATGGTGTTTTTAACTCTACGCTTCTGGATAAGATCGACTTTGTTGTGGTCAGTCCGGGATTGGCACCGATCCATGAGTTATCCGATATTATTCTTGCTGCGGGACTTGCCGGTATTCAGGTATGGGGCGAAATCGAGTTGTTTGCGCAGGCACTGTCTACTCTGCGTGAAACGCGGGGCTACATACCCAAAATTATTGCCATCACCGGCACCAATGGTAAAACAACCGTCACCAATCTGACTGGTTTGTTGTGTCAGCGTGCTGGTTTTACCGTACAGGTAGCCGGTAATATCAGTCCGGCAGCCTTGGATATGTTGCGTAGCGCGCTTGACGCAGAAGCTTTGCCGCAAATATGGGTTCTGGAGTTATCCAGCTTCCAGTTGCAGACGACTTACAGCTTGCAGGCAGATGCCGCCACGGTATTGAACCTGACGCAGGATCACCTTGACTGGCACGGCGACATGGCCGCTTACGCA
>JACMQE010000021.1 GCA_014377145.1 Glaciimonas sp.
AAAATATGGGAATGAGCGCTGCCGCAAAAGCTGAGCGATGACAGCCTCGTTAAACGGCTCGCCGGGACCAAAGATGAAGTCGCCATCAGCAGCATGCCCCCCACCGCGCCGCAATTGATCGGCTTCCAATACAAGTAATGGAGCTTTTTGCACCTATATTGATTGAAACCATCGGTGAGCCGATTGACGTCCCCATCAATCAAGAAAGCTATTACACCGATATCACGATCCCTCTGACGTTATCGACATCTATGCGCTTGATCGCATAGATGTCGATAAATTTATGACGCTGCGCACATAACGCAAAACGAACAACACACTGAGGTTTATATGATTGCATTCTCGCCGCTCAGAACCCGCTGCCTTGCGGTGAAGTTGCGCGAATTATCTATCGTTGACGTCAGCGCCTTGGCCGTGATTCCGATCGAACGCTTTGAAGAGGCGACTACCACTTTTTTACAGATGGTTATCGACGCAGCCAGTACGCCGACCGAACGCTATGTCACCAATCCCAGAAACTGGACGGTGCAAGAGCGCATGCTTATATTCGGTCACTACCTTGCCCACGCAACCGGCGAAGAGGGCGGTGGTGCCAACTTTATCCTGGGCGACGGCCATTACATGGATTATCTGAACTTCAGACAAGACACGCTCGACTTCCCGCTAGCGATCGGCAATCACGGCGGCGACGATTAGCTGATCTCGCCGATTACCGGCGCGATGGTCGAGGTGATAGAACAATTACACGGACAGATTCCCAAAGTCGCGGGCTAGTTACATTGGTTGATAGGCGGCATGGCGGCGCAATTATTACGGATTGGCGAAGCGGCGCCAGATCCTGATCTCGATATTCTTAATTACACCGATTGGCTACAAAACCGCATGCAAATTATCAGCGCCTATCCTGAATCGGAATTTGTAGCCTTGCTGGCATTGCGACAGCTTGGCAACCAACTGCTGATGCAATTCTTCCACTTAGAAGAAACCGGAGAAGGCTATGTCGCGTTACCGTACACGTAGACGGAGGCCGCAGCATTGCCTCCGGCGCGATTTCCAGTTTCAACCTGCATCATCGAATTCACGCCAAGAGTGTCTGTAAAATCTGCCCAATATGGCGGCTAGCCTGAGCTTATATTTAAGCACGTCTTACCCGGATGTAATGCGGATATCTTTGTCGGATGCGCGTGAATTTCTGAGTTCCAAAGCGTTCGTAACCTGGGTAAGAAACCGAGAAATGGAGTAGAAAATGCAGCTTGCTTTGTTGGGGCGTCTTAATGGCGTCATTAAGGCGATAGGCGCGCTCGGTAAAGCTGTCGGGTAGATAGATTACTTTCTGTACATTCAAAATCAAATTGGAGAAGTAATGCCTGTCTCAACCACTACCGGTGCCGCCTTAGCAGGAGTCGCCGCCAGCGCATTCACCCTGACCGGTTCATTCATCAGCATGCAGCACAACTATCTGGTTACAGGATTTTTCGGCGGCATCATGACGCTACGTTTTATTGCAGAGTTGTCAAGCCTGCGCATGGTGGTGTCAAGCCTTTACCAGCGCGGTGCTAGGTGCCTACGGTGCGCCTATCGTCGCGGCAGTACTCGCAGAACATTTTCTCTACTTTAGCCAACGTCAGGTAAGGTCCTTTGCCATTGTTATGCGCCTGCTCCATCGGTGTATGCGCACAAACCATTGTCCCCGTCTGCCTGCATTGGGTACGAAAATTTTCAGGATTGCAGTCATCAACTTACTGCTTCTCTCTGTATCAATAATGTAGTGAGCGTCGCCGTGTTGGTGCATGCCATGTGTACGCTCAACAAAATGACAAAGGAGACCAATTATTTCTATTGGGCCGGTTATTTGATACTCGCAGCCGATTCATTTTATGTAGCGCTCGGACCGCTGTACGGATAATACAAAACCCAATGGTCCGAGGTGATGTTCAACACCGGGGCAGCGCTGATGCTAATCATCGGGTGGTGGCTGCGTGAAAATCAAAATGCAAAAACTAACGACGGATGTGAACTATGAATTTTGATCAGGAGATCGCATGCGTACTCGGACACGAAGGCGGCTATGTATGTGTACATCCTCTGGCCGACCCCGGTGGCAAGACGCACTGGGAGGCATCAGCAAGCGCAGTTATCCCAACGTCGATATCAAAAACTTGACGCGGGTGCAGGCAATTAACATTTATCGACGCGATTTTTGGCATCGCATTCATGGCGATGGTATGTTCGGTAGCGTTGCGTATCAGTCTATGGACTTCGCTGTAAACAGCGGCATGATGACCGCAATACGTTGTCTCTAGCGTGCCCCTTAACTTTCGCCAACGATGGACATTGGGACCAGTAACATCATTAGTCGCCAAGCGCATGAGCGAAACTGATCAGATCATGCGCCTCAATGCCGAGCGTCTCGACTACCTGCGAAAACTCAAAGGCTGGCCGACCTTCGGCGCGGGATGGGCCGGGCGCATAGCAGGTAACCTGCGCTACGGCGCGGTCGATACATGATCTCCATGATTGATCCTCGCTTATGGCTGGCCGGTCTTACTCTTAGCGTATCCGCCTAATTTGTCGGCGGCCAAAATGAAGCCCGATATTGGAAAGCATGGGAAGTCGCCGCGACAACTAAGGCCAAAGCAATCCTTGATCAAACGATCATCGCCAAAGACCAAGCCGAGGCGAAGATACGATCCACGATATCGGACATTCAACATGACCAACAAATCAGAATTACTAATATCACTGCCAGCCGCGATGCTGTTCTGCGCGAGTTGCGCAACCGACCTGCACGTCGTCCAGACACCGGTACCGGAAATACCGCCACTGCATATCGATAGCACTTGCTTTGACATCTTGCTTTACCTACTGAAATAGGTATTAATCGACTTAATACCTATTATTTTCATCATTTTATGAAAATTTAGGCTTACTACAGTTACAGTTTTCACTGGCGATTAGCAGTACCAGACAAAATTACGATGAATGAGTCGAGCACTCTTAGTCTTGATTGTTTAATAGCACAATATTAATTTTCATATATCTATATTCCTATGCTATGAATACGAGGATAGATATAAGTACTTTTTCAGTACATGTATTCAGCTTCTCGGAGCGCAACATTTGGATTATTAGCAAGCGCCAACTATCGTTGAGTACAACAGCAACTCCAAGGAGTGCAGCATGAATTTTGACGAATACGAAAAGCGATATTTCTCTCTTTACGCCGACTTTGCGAAGACCGTACGCTTTATATTTGAAAGGGCGATTGCCACAAATAATAGTTTGCCAGCCCTAAAATCGATTCAAGCGAGTGCTAAATCACCGGACAGACTGAAGGCGCGCCTGAAAGAGACTGGATTGCTCGACTCGCACGCCGTTGAAGATGCCAGAAAAGACCTCGCCGGAATACGATTGATCTTTTACACAAACACCGACGTTGACCGTTTTTTAGCATCTCGCCTCATTTTCGAAAATTTTGAGATTGACCAGCAAGCCATTAAGATTTACCACCCAACTAAAGAAAACGCGGGTACCCGCTATCAGGCAATTGAATATGTTTTACACCTGAAAGAAGAACGAACTAAGCTACCAGAATATGCAACGTTCAAGGATTTTCGCTGTGAAATTCAAATCCAAACAATCCTAAATCACGCGTGGTCTGAAACCTCGCATGACATCGTATATAAAGATAGCCAGCTAGAAGGGTTTTGCACCAGATCTATGTACGCAATCATTAAGCGTTTCAACGACATCGTGGATAGGTATCTCATGCCTGCGGGCTATGAATTTCAACGAGTTCAGCACGAATATGAAAGACTACAACAAGGTAAGAATATTTTCGACAGAAAAGCAATTACCTCGCTAATCAATGTCGTTAATAATAACGAACGGTTCGATCTTCTCGTCAGCCGGAAAGACTATGCATTACCTAGTGATGATGACATAGCAGCGATATTTAGTGACTTACGCGATTCACTGCTTGAATGCGCCAAGGCAGCGCAAACTACGCCGAGTGAACTAATTGAAACGCCTTTCGGGAAACTCGAAGGCACAACTTCAGCTGATGTTATACGCGTCATTGTCAAGATTTTTGACTTTCTCAGGTATGTAGACATTGAGGATAATTTTAGTGCTGTCTGCGAACTTTTTCAGACAGAGAGCAACACTGATGTGCGCAAGAAAATCTTAGATAATGTGAAGCGATTGTCCGAGTATGAATTCAAAGCATGGCAAGAATTTAAGCTGCAAATACAGCTACTACTAGCAAACATCCTCTCTGAAATGGAGCCAACAAGAGGGATGGAGCTTCGTTCACTTCTCATAACAGTATAGCTTGAACTATTGGCCGGAGATATTTCCGTGACCACATGGGATGCTGATTCCGTTACGATCCATCGCGGGGCGTTGCCGGTATCGGATACGCTTAAGCAAATACGCGTGTCTGCGCTTGCCAGCCTCTTTGATCTCTTCCGCAGCGCTCAAACGGATAGCGAAAAAAATGAAGTCATTTCAGCATTGGACGCGGCAACCAGGTTGCCTTATCAAGCCCAGTACTCAAACGAACTGCTTACAATCAATCTCGTAAATGCAAGGCAAATTGTTGATTTTTATATCGACATATCTGGTTCTCTCTCATACCAATTGCTCCAGCATTTAGAACATCGTGTTCTCTGAGAGTACCGGCGCGCTGGGCAACTCGTGGAGGACGAGGCAAATAAGTTCAATTGCCAGCATGAAGCTAAAGCACTTATTGAAGCTATCGGGACATTTCGTGATCGTATCAATGTAGACAAGGGTTTTGTACGCTATAAAACATTTGTAGGATACGAATCGGTCTTTCCTCAGGATTGGGCTGACGAAAATTTCAGCTATCAAAGGGCAGATGAATACCACAATACTCAAATAAAAGCGTTTGTCGAGTCCATTAAGCCAGAAAATGAAATGCAGTGGCTTGCGTTTATGGAAAGTTGTGTCTCGACCAAATCAAATGACTTGGCAACCTTCCCGATCTTTGGTGCATTTGTAGTTGCCCTAGCGAAGGCAAAGCCAGCTCTGGTTGAGAGATTCCTGAAGTCCGCTACCATTGCCTCCTCAACTTTTTGCCAGGCTTTCTCAA
>JACMQE010000256.1 GCA_014377145.1 Glaciimonas sp.
AAAGCGGTCCGTCATGTTATTCGCTTCGTCATACTGTTTTTGCGCCAAAGCATGTGCCGCTGTGTCATCACTTTCGATCAAATACGATAGGGCCACATTTTTAAGCGCACGCTTACCAGCCGACATTGCATCGGCGCTATAAACCCCGGGTGTTTGGTTGGCGTAATAAGCCGCTAACAAATCAGCATTGAGCGCCAGCGACAAACTATTACGCAAAAACTGACGCGCCGCGTGAATCGCTTGCGGATCGATGACGTCGGTTTGTTCGGCTAGCACGGCCTCTGAAGGCAAGGTAATGACGAGTTCACGAAAAGCCGTATCAAGTGTCGTGTCATTTAAGGTGACCTGAAAAGCATGGCCTAGCGTGTCGCTGTTGGATGCGGCGTCGCGTAATACCGACTCCAGCGAAGTGGCATCACCAGCTTGATTTACTGTTTTTATTGCCGCCGTCAATGCTAGCAAGCTACGGGTAGCGAGACGTTGCCCAGCTTCCCAGCGGTTAAACGGATCGCTGTCATGCACCAGCAAGAATGCCAGATCCGCATCGGTATATTCTATATCGAGCACAACCGGAGCTGAAAAATTGCGTAGTATCGATGGGACCGGTGCCTCTGCAACGTCGATAAAACGAAACGTTTGCTGAGCTTTTACCAGCTCCAGCACGCGCGTAGTGCCGGTCGGTTGATCTTTGCTGTCAGTCTTCAAACACAGTGATAAATCGCGACCATGGCTATCCAGAAGACCCACCGCAACAGGGATATGAAACGCTAATTTTTTCTTCTGACCCGGCGTTGGCAAACACGATTGCGACAAGCTAATGTCGTAGGTCTTTTTGGTGCTATCGTATTGCGTTTTAACTTGCACCCGTGGCGTTCCTGCCTGACTGTACCAACGTTCAAATTGGGTCAGATCGCGACCATTGGCATCCACCATTGCAGCGCGGAAATCATCACAGGCAACAGCTTGTCCATCGTGGCGCTTAAAGTACAAATCCATGCCTTTACGAAAGCCATCGCGACCTAGCAAGGTCTGATACATGCGGACAACTTCTGCACCTTTTTCATAAACAGTAAAAGTGTAAAAATTATTGATTTCTACGTAAGCGTCAGGGCGCACTGAGTGTGCCATCGGACCAGCATCTTCCGGAAATTGCGAATGGCGTAGGAGACGTACATCATCAATACGCTTGACTGCACGACCAATTTCAGTGCCGACCATATCGGCGGAGAATTCTTGGTCGCGAAAAACGGTCAATCCTTCCTTCAGTGACAACTGAAACCAGTCACGGCAAGTCACGCGATTACCCGTCCAGTTATGAAAATATTCGTGGCCGACAACCGCTTCGATATTCGCATAATCAACATCAGTTGCCAGATGCGGATTAGCCAATACAAATTTGGTGTTAAAGACGTTCAGGCCTTTATTTTCCATCGCGCCCATATTGAAATCGCCAACACCAACAATCATAAAACGATCTAGATCCAGCTCCAGACCAAAACGTTCTTCATCCCAACGGATACTGTTTTTCAGTGAGTCCATCGCGTGCTGAGTTTTATCCAGATTACCCTTTTCTACCCAGACCTGAAGTAGCACTTTTCGACCGGATTGCAGCTTATATTTTTCTTGCTGGCAGACTAGTTTTCCAGCAACCAGAGCAAACAAATATGATGGTTTTTTAAATGGATCTTTCCATTTTGCATAATGACGACCATCGCCCAGATCACCCTTTTCAATCAGATTGCCGTTGGACAACAGCACTGGATATTTCTTTTTATTGGCACGTAGCATGACGGTGTATTTAGCCATCACATCCGGGCGATCTGGAAAGTAAGTAATTTTGCGAAAGCCTTCAGCTTCACATTGGGTAAAAAAGTTTCCATTAGAAACATACAGGCCCATTAGCGAGGTATTTTTCTCCGGCTGGGTCAAAGTTTCTATTTCAAGGATAACTTTGGCAGGCGCAAGCGGAATCCGCAACGTGCCAGCCTCCAGCTTATAATGGCTGGGTTTTAATTGTTTGCCGTTTAAGCGCAGCTGTACCAATACCAGTTCTTCACCAAACAGTACAATCGCTTTATCGGCGCTTGCCGGGTTACGATGCATCACGATGCGTGTCGCGACATGGGTTACAGCAGAATCAAGGTCAAAGCCCATGTCTACCGTATCAACCCAATAAGAGGGGACGGTGTAGTTTTTACGGTAAATCGTGTTTGGCGGTGTCACCTTTCGGTTGAGCATAAGATGTAAAGACCAAAAAGCCATGGAAAGTACGATTCTACCAAGCAACCGCAAAATCTTCATGCGATTTGGCTGAGATATCAAATTCATCGAGCATTCGTCTAACCAGCAATAAAAAGAGAGCCTTCACAGGTCAACTGTGAATAAGCTACCAACGAAATATGAAGCTATATCATGCTCAAAAGTATATATACATAACAAACTTGCGACAAGGAAACCGTATGAATCAATATCTAACCCTTGGCATGTTGTTGTTATCGGGTTGTGCGTCCGTTATTCGCAGCGACGTCACCACATTCAACGAATGGCCTGCCGATTTACCCGATAAATCGTTTGTCTTCACCCATACAGCCGAACAAAATAATGATCTGGAATATCGCAAATATGAAACTCTGGTACGCGACACGCTGGAAAAGCTAGGTTTTATTTTTAAGTAACAGGAAAGCGCAATGAAAGCACAGTTAAAGTTTACTGTGCAATATGGTGTGACGTCACGCGACGTGCAGGTCGTAGAGCCGGTCATTATGGATCCTGGCTTCTATGGTTCGCTGTTCTACGGACTGGGCTGGGGCAACCATGGTTTTTACGGGTCTTTTAATGATCCATTCTGGTACAGCACCCCGGTCATAGCACAGCGTGAATCAAATTTTCAGCTTTTTACCCGACATGTAAACGTCGGTATTGCGCGTGCAAGCGACGCCAAAAAATTGTATGTCGTGACCGTTGTGAGCGAAGGTAGAATTAACTCGCTAACGATGGTGATGCCGTATTTGATAAATAGCGCGTTTAGCGATTTTCCTAGAAAAAGTGGCATTCCACGTCGGATCGAATTAAACATAAAAGAGTAATTAAAAAGATAATTAAGTGCCACAAACACCCATCATCAACTGTCTTCATTTGTAGAAATACACAAAACCAATCGTACGTTCGGAAATTCTCAAGCCTGCGATTAGTTTTTTCGTTTGTTTAGTAAAAGTCTATTTACGTATTAAGAGTAAAGCCACTCAATGCCGAAAGTAATAAAACCAATCAAAATTACCAGCAGTATCAGCGCGATCAGCAAGCGACCAAACTTTGGTAAACCATCGGTGCCGGTCAGTTGCTATTCTAGATGACCCATCGGATTATCTTCATTGACAATTTCTTGGTGATCTTTTTTTCGCTCATAGGTGGCTCATTCTGGAATAATTAAGAATGCAAAATTGTGGAGCCAGTGGTTTTACGCGCCTCCAAATCAATGTGCGCTTGCGCGACATCTTACAAAGCATAAAGCTGATTGATATCAATTTTAATTTTTTGGCTGGCGATCAGCTCAAATAAATCAGCCGCTGCGGCATCTAGTCAACAATATTCTCAGTCTTCGCATTGATCACATGGGTGCAAACGGCGGCCAACGCCAACACCTTTTTTTTGTCATAGCTGACAGTTCTAATCATATTTACGCCAAGCGCGCGCCCATTGTGATGCAATCAACCCGACGCCCCCAGCGGCTGCGTGAAACAATATTGTTTCACTACCCTGCAGCGGAAAGGTGCGACGGAACAAAGATTGCGCTTTCAAAGCCTACAACATCGCTGCGGCTGCAACGTCAAAAGAAATCGCATCAGGCAGCTGACATTACACACGCTTGTGAATAGACCCCATTAGGCGACCTGCGTAGGCGACGCGATCACCGGGTTTGAAGTTCTGCGCATTCGGGCCGACGGCCTCAATTACATCAGCCGCTTCTTGTCCCAATCTGCCAGGCAACGATTGCGGATAAAACCCCCTATGCGGAAATACACGTCAATAAAATTTAGTCCACACGCGGCATGCTGAATTCTGATCTCACCCAAGCCCGGATCGCCAACTTGAACATCGACATATTCCATCACTTCGAGACCACCGGTTCTGCTTATTCTGATTGCTTTCACCCTCATTTTTCTCGATTTAAAATAGAGAACTACATTTTAGGCCCAAGAAAATTATTCTGCCAAGCCAAAGCAAATGCGTCACTTGTATGTCATTCCACCGTTTAAAACATGCCCGGATAAGCACTTTCATTAATTAGAATAATTTGTCAAGTCAAATGCTCATTTTTATGCTTTCTTTTTCGAAACCAAATAAATGTTCATCAACAATAAGGCAGTTCCGGCTATTTGAATGCCGGTAACAGGTTCTTGCAAAATAAGCGCACCTAGCAACAAAGTTGAAACGCCCCCCACCATACCTGCCTGGGCAGAACTCGCAGCGCCGATTTGCAATGCTATCATATTCAAAAATACCGGCACTAAGGTGCAGAACACGGCGTTAATGGCTGACAACCCATAAACCGTTCCGTTGTCGGCTGAAATAGCATGGCTACCGGGTGCAACACCAAAAATTATATGTATTGCAGCCCAAGAAAATCGAGAAAGCTAGACAGGTAATACCC
The DNA here is from genome assembly GCA_014377145.1 of Glaciimonas sp. The sequence goes on from JACMQE010000256.1 coordinate 4,652, forward strand.
TAGCAAACCAAGTATCACGACCCACACCCGATCAGCGTTTGACAGCGACGGCTCGGAACGCATCTTCCAAAGCACGGCTGCCGCAAACAACGGAAACGTAAAGAGCATGCGAAACATGATCAACGTCATCGCCTCCACGTCGTAACGATAAATTAATTTTGCAACAATAGCCTTAGCAGAAAAAAGTACCGCTCCGATAATCCCAATTACCAAGCCAGTAAGGTAAATCTTGCGGTCAGCTGAATGCAAGATAATAGGTATCATAAGAGGTTTGATAACAGGATTGTAAATGGCATGTACGAATTGCGTTTTAGTAGAACATTTGTTTAGCTAAACCGACTTTAAAGTCGCATTTTTGAGGGAGTGCAATATGATAAAATGCGTCTCTGATTATAGATAACTATAGCAAGAAAGAACCATCATGGCGGGACACAGTAAATGGGCCAACATCAAGCATAAAAAGGCTGCCACAGATGCCAAACGCAGCAAAATCTGGGCCCGCTTGATCAAAGAAATTACCGTCGCAGCCCGTATGGGCGGTAGTGACCCCGACACTAATCCACGTCTACGTCTGGCGATCGACAAGGCTGGTGATGCCAATATGCCGAAGGATAACGTGGTCCGCGCAACCCAGCGCGGTGCAGGCGAACTGGACGGCATCAATTACGAAGAAGTCCGCTATGAAGGCTACGGCATCAACGGCGCTGCCGTCATCGTCGAATGTATGACTGACAACAAAATCCGGACGGTGGCTGAGGTGCGGCATGCGTTTTCTAAACACGGCGGCAATATGGGCGCCGAAGGCTCGGTCGCTTTTATGTTCAAACAATGCGGTCAGTTGCTATTTGCGCCGGGTACTAATGAAAATGCTTTAATAGTAGCGGCGCTCGAAG
>JACMQE010000257.1 GCA_014377145.1 Glaciimonas sp.
TATGTTGAAGGCCACGCCAGCCTGCTGATGCGTCAGTTTGACCTGCTGGCCATGCTGACCAAAGATTTTGAGGGCTTTGGCCTGACGATTGCAGAAGCCATGTCGGCAGGTACACCGGTACTGGCGACACGCGTAGGTGCCGTGCCTGAATTTGTATCGCCCGAGGTGGCGTTAATGATTCAACCTGACGCGCCTGAAGAGATTGCTGCGGCTTTGATGCAGATCATGGCCTACCCTGAAGAGGCGCAACAGCGGGCAGCCAGGGCGCAGCTACACATTCGCCAATTCAGCGGTCAGGCGATGGCGCGCAAATTTCATCGGTTGCTGTTGACCTCGGGAGTTCGAATATGAAAGTTAATCTAGGCGCTGGTTCGGATATTTTGGCGGGCTATGTCAACCACGACCTGGTAGATCTGCCAGGCATTGACGTGGTACATAACCTCAACCAGTACCCGTGGCCTTGGAGTGACGGGTCGATTGACGACATCAAGATGTACGACGTTCTGGAACATCTGGACGACTTCATGAAGGCCATGGAAGAGATTTACAGGGTGCTTGCGCCTGGTGGTCAATGCCGCGTCAGCGTGCCTTACTGGAACAGCTGGTGCGCTTATGCTGACCCGACGCACAAGCGAGGTTTTCACGAAATCACTTTTCGTTTCTTCGATCCTGAGTCTGATTACTGCAAAGAGCGGGCATATTACACGCATGCGCGCTTTAAAATAGTCGAAGAAAAATTTGTCGTAGTGCCCTTTAATCCATATTTCGGATTTCCCGGCGTTGGTGAAATTCTCGTTAGTAGACGTTTAAGCAAAAGGGTGGTTGGGTTAATTGGCAATTACTTCATATCTAATTTGATCCAGGGCTTGCATCTCGTGCTTGAGAAACCTTGACTTATTAGTTGAAACAGGCAGGTTCTATAAATATTCGCACAGTAGGTCTAAATCAAGTGCGAGCAATTTCCATATTATTTCTAACTCTTATTTAATGACATTTCAGAGCGCATTTCATAGTAAAACTGTCCTCATCACGGGTCATACCGGATTTAAAGGCGCGTGGCTCACCGCATGGTTGAAAATGTTGGGCGCTAATGTGGTGGGTATTGCACTTGAACCACCGACCGAGCCTTCGCACTTCCTTGCCGCGCAGCTTGGATTGGGAATGACCGATTTGAGAATTGATGTACGGGACCGTGTTGCTGTAGAGCACGCCATTACTTCGGCACAACCAGATTTTGTATTTCACCTGGCGGCGCAGGCTTTGGTTCGACGATCTTATGACGACCCTCTTGAAACGTGGCAAACCAATGTTTTAGGAACTCTTCATGTGCTTGAAGCTTTGCGCAAACTCGACAAGCCTTGTGCGGCGGTCATCATTACCAGCGACAAGTGCTATGACAATGTAGAGTGGGTATGGGGTTACCGCGAGACAGATGCAATGGGCGGGCCAGATCCTTACAGCGCATCTAAAGGTGCTGCTGAACTCGCAATTCGTTCACACATAAAATCTTATTTTCCTTCTGCAACCAGCAAAGTAAGAGTTGCCTCGGCCAGAGCGGGCAATGTTATTGGTGGAGGGGATTGGGCATCTGATCGCATCGTGCCTGACTGTGTGAAGGCTTGGGCTGACAACAATGCCGTTGAACTTCGCAGTCCGCATTCAACACGGCCTTGGCAGCATGTATTGGAGCCACTAAGTGGATATTTAAGTTTGGCTGTGGCTTTGTCGCAGCGACCAGAAATTCATGGCGAACCTTTTAACTTTGGTCCGCCAGCCCAGCAAAATCACAGTGTGCTTGAGCTTGTTCAGGAAATGGCATTGCACTGGAGTCAGGTGCGATGGAACGATGTTTCGCAAACGGTCAAAGGACCCTATGAGTCAGGCCTGCTCAAGCTAAGTTGCGACAAGGCGCTGCACCGCTTGCAGTGGCGAGCAGTCATGAATTTTGAACAGACGGTACGTATGACCGCTGAATGGTATGGTGCCTTTTATCAAGCCCCCGGTCACATTCAGCCAGACCAGTTGGCTAAAACCAATCAGGCACAAATTGGCGCGTACGTCTCGCTGGCCAAGCTACAGGGTTTGTCGTGGGCTCAGTAGGTATGGACGCGATTACCGTGACGCCGTTGGCACGTATTGCAACGGCAGGTGGTGATGTGCTGCACGCACTCAAGCAACAAGATCAGGGTTTTGTCGGATTTGGCGAGGCATACTTTTCTTTCGTTGCGCCAGGTGCAGTCAAGGCATGGAAGATTCACAAACGCATGACCATGAATGTCGTTGTGCCCATGGGCAGTGTCAGATTTGTGTTTCATCTGCAAGGTGGCGATGCATACAGAGAAGAGGAAATTGGCGCTGATCGGTATGTTCGTCTCACGGTACCACCGGGTATCTGGTTTGGTTTCAAGGGGTTGGGGGCGTCAGAAAACCTGATACTGAACATTGCCGATATTGCGCATGACCCCGCTGAGGTAGACCGTTTGCCAATCTCAGAAATTAAATACAGCTGGAGCTGATGTATGAAGGTAATTTTGCTTGCAGGCGGGTTTGGTACACGTCTGGCTGAATACACAGACGTCATTCCCAAGCCTATGGTGCCAGTGGGTGGCAAACCCATACTTTGGCACATCATGCAAACGTATGCCCATTTTGGTCATAAAGATTTTTATGTGGCTCTGGGCTACAAAGCGGAAGTGATCAAGGCGTATTTTCTTAATTACCGTGCCCTTAACGCCGACTTTACGGTTGACCTTGCCTCAGGCAGTGTGTCGCCGCATCAGGTTGACCCTGTGGACTGGCGGGTAACACTTGTCAACACGGGCGACACTTCCATGACGGGTGGGCGGGTCAAGCGCATGCAGTCATATATCGGTAATGAGACCTGCATGCTGACCTATGGTGATGGTGTTGCCGATATTGATTTGCAGGCATTGTTGGCGTTTCACCGTTCGCACGGAAAAATGGTAACTGTGTCGGCGGTTCGTCCTGCTGCTCGGTTTGGCGAATTGGAACTTGATGGTATCCGTGTCAACAGCTTTCAAGAAAAACCGCAGTTGCACGAGGGCTGGATTAATGGTGGCTATTTCATCGTTGAACCTGAGTTCTTTGAGCTCATTGCTGGCGACGCAACCATACTTGAACGTGAACCATTGGTGAAAGCTGCGGCCATTGATCAGCTGCGAGCCTGGCGCCACGAGGGCTACTGGCAGTGTGTTGACACCAAGCGAGATCTTGACGTTCTCGAAGAGGCTTGGCGTAGCGGTAAGGCACCATGGAGAAAGTAATGTTGCCTCGCTTGCTAGTCATTGGCGGGAGTGGTTTTATCGGGCGACATGTGGTTAGCCGGGGAGTAAAGCTAGGCTGGCAAGTCACAAGCCTAGGGCTGCATGTTCAAGAAATTTCTAGACTAACACCCGGAGCGACTCACGTCGTTGCAGACCTAACGCAGGCAGATTCTCTGCGCCAACTTGGCCCTAACCAGTTTGACTACATCGTCAATATCGGTGGCTATATTGATCATGCACTTTTTTTCAGGGGTGGCAGAAGGCTAATTCATACACACTTCGATGGCTTGCTAAATTTGCTTGAATTTTTGGATCGTAACTGCGTTAAGCGTTTTATTCAAATTGGCAGTAGCGACGAATACGGTGAGGCACCTGGCCCCCAGCACGAAGGTATGCGAGAGCTCCCTATTTCACCTTATTCGCTTGCCAAGGTTGCTTCCACGCATTTTCTCCAGATGCTGCATCGGACGGAGTCATTTCCGGCTGTCACGCTGCGATTATTTCTCACTTACGGACCCGGGCAAGATGCCAAGAGGTTTCTTCCTCAAATTATTAAAGGTTGCCTACAGGACGTCGAGTTTCCCACGTCAGATGGAGCGCAATTACGCGATTTTTGTTATGTAGATGACACCGTGAATGCTATTTTTTTAGCTTTCGAATCAGATTTAGCCAATGGAGAGATTTTTAATGTCGGGTCGGGGATGCCAGTAACTATTAGGGAATTGATTGAACGGGTCTGCGCAGCCGTTGGCAAAGGGCGACCTAAATTTGGCTTAATTCAACACCGTCCAAATGAAAATATGGCGCTTTATGCAAATAACCAAAAGATCCAGAATCAGCTAGGTTGGAAGCCAGAAGTTAGTCTGCAAGTTGGATTGCAGCGTACTATTGAATCAATGAAGGTTATTTATGCTTGATGGACCTAAAGTTAGTATTCTTATGAATTGCTACAATGGCCAGAAATATTTACGAGAGGCAATCGACAGCATATTAAATCAGACATATGAGAATTGGGAGATTGTCTTTTGGGATAATAGATCAGATGATCATAGTGCTGAGATATTCAAAAGCTACCAAGATAAGCGATTCAAATATTTTTTGGCTGAAAATCATACTGATCTTGGAGGTGGGCGCGCAAAGGCTTGGGAATATCTTTCTGGCGATCTCATTGCTGTTTTAGATGTTGACGACGTATGGCTTCCATTCAAGCTTGAAAAGCAAATTCCATTTTTTGACGATCCGGAGGTTGGAATAGTCATTAGTGATACGTTATTTTTTAATAACACTTCAGAAAAACCTCTTTATGGGGGGAAATACCCCCCGATTGGCTGGGTCTTTGAACATCTCATGACGCAGTACTATGTTTCATTGGAAACTTTAATTGTCCGTAAAGCTGCAGTATCGAAATTGGCGAGGGCATTTGATCCAGAATTTAGCGCGATTGCAGATTTTGATTTGGTCGTTCGCTTAAGCCGAGTTTCAAAACTTAGTATCGTCCCCGAAATTCTTGCAAAATGGAGAGTTCATCACGAGAGTGATACTTGGAGATACCCTTTGTCTTTTGTTAAGGAGAAAGAAAAATGGATTACAAAGCAGATATCTGAGGATCCCGAGTTTTATGCCAAACATGCGACGGCGGTTGGATTATTCAAAAATAAAAATATCAGAGAAAAAGTTATTTATATGCTTTGCGATAACCATAGGATGAGCGCCATAAAAAATTTATTGCAAAGTAGATTTGATCATTGGCATTCTTGGGCGCTACTAATATTGTGTTTTCTTCCGCTGTCAAGCTTCTTACTCGCTAAAAAATTAAAAAAACGGAGCGATCTTGCATAGCTCGTATGTAAAAAAGAGCATTATCAATGGCAGCTGATAGTTGTGAGAATAGTCTTTGCGCAGATTACCTAGTGTTGGCGCAATGAATCAATAAATGCGCAATCTCATACACATTACGCAGTGTTTAACACCACGATAGTCGGCCACTTGAATAACACATGATTCAAAAATTGGAAAATCTCTTGCGTTCCAGCGAGGCTGACTCCGCCGGGATTTACAGTGGCTTCGCTAACACTACTAACGCCCAGGCA
>JACMQE010000258.1 GCA_014377145.1 Glaciimonas sp.
AATTGCTGGTCAGTCGGAATATTTACTGCCTTTGCAGTTTCAATCACCCGCGACACATCCGCAGCATTCACTTCCTTATCTTTGATTGCCACCATACCGCTTGAATTAAAGCTGCGGATGTGGCTACCAGCGATACCGGTATAAACATTACGAATCTTGCAGTCGGCCATCAGCTCAGCTTCTTCAAGAGCGCGCTGGATAGACTCGACGGTGGCCTCAATGTTAACCACGACCCCTTTCTTCAATCCTTTAGATTCATACTGACCGAGACCGATCACTTGATGTTGTCCGTCCGGAAGAATCTCCGCTACTACCGCCACTACTTTGGAGGTGCCGATGTCAAGGCCGACGATCAAATTTTTTGCGTCTTTAGTCATAATATTCCGTTTATTATTATTTATTTCCCAATCCTGCATTAAGGCCACTCGCCTTTAACGCCAGACCATTCGGATAACGCATATCCACACTTTCAATTCGATCCTGCAAACACGACAGCAACTGCGGGTAAATCTCTACCAATCGATCAACCCGCTCATGCAAGGTTGACTTATTTTTCTCTCTTCCCAATGCCACCGTCATGCCATTGTCAAGTTTGACGCTCCATGCATAGCGGGGCGACAATTCTACTGCAATCGGGGTCAAATTAAGCGGCGCAAACCATTCCTGAAAATCTGCAAAACGCGCTAATACATCTTTTTCACTACCGCTAGGGCCACCAAACTTCAGTAAGTCGCCATCCTCTTCAGCTTCGGCTAGGTTAGCGATAAATAAATCACCTTTGGCCGATAACAACCGCCCGTCTTCGCCCCAGGTGCCGAGGGGCTGATATTCCTCAACTTTTACAAATAGCTGATTTGGCCATTCGCGTTGGACCGATGCTTTACGCACCCAAGACACAGACTCGAACGCCGCCCTTACTGTATTCAGATTGGTTGTAAAGAAATTACCTTTAATATGCGGCAATGCACTGGCGCGTATCGTTAATGGATTCACCCGCCGTAATTCAGTTTGGTCAATACCCTCAACCCAAATCACCTTCAGCGTAAACATTGGTCGCTGCGCCAGCCACCACACACCGGATGCGAGCAAGACGAGCAAAGCCAGCCCGAATAAAGCATTGGAAATTGCATTCAATATTTTTATGTCTTGCCACATAGTTGCTATCTTTATTGCTATTACTTGCGAATACATTACCAATTTTTACGAAACTGGACACCCACTAAAAGAAGCTGTTGCTCATCTGTATTAAGAATAGGTCAGACTGCTGTCCAAGCTTTGGACAGCGTCAAATCAAGCGCTGCCGAGGCTAGTATTTCTACACATAATTCTTCGTAACACGATCCTGCCTGTTTTGCCGACATCGGCACCAGCGAATGGCTCTGCATTCCAGGCGAAGTATTAATTTCCAGTAAAAATGGCGCGTGATCAATGGACCGCAACATAAAGTCCACCCGCGCCCAGCCTTTGCAACCTATCACATTGAAAGCCTGCACCGCCAATGCCTTTATCTGATGCGTCAATGCGTCATTCAAAGGCGCTGGGCATAAATACGTGGTGTCATCAGTAAAGTATTTATGCTGATAGTCGTAATTGCCATCCGGCGCTCGAATCTCAACGATCGGCAGTGCTCGCGCATTCCGACCAGCACCGAAAACTGGTACCGTCAACTCACGCCCAGCGATAAATTCTTCGGCTAGCACTACGTCGTCATATTTGGCACATAATGCGAAACCATCATCAATGTCGGCGCAACTAGTTACCTTGCTTATACCGATTGTCGAGCCTTCATGCGGCGCTTTGAGCATCAGCGGCAAACCCAGAAAATCCGGCAACTGTCGCAATTCTTCGCTAGACGCTGTCGTTGAATCCAGTACTAGAAAACGTGGCGTTGGCAAGCCCACACTTTGCCAGACATACTTACTCATCACCTTGTCCATCGCAATCGCTGAAGCCATAACGCCGGGTCCCGTGTACGGAATACCTAACTGTTCCAATGCGCCCTGAATCGTGCCATCTTCACCGTACCGTCCGTGTAATGCGATGAAGACGCGATCAAATTTTTCTGCTGCCAATTCGGCCAGGCTACGTTCAGCCGGATCAAATAAATGTGCATCGATACCTTGGCTTTGCAACGCCTGCATAACGCCGTTACCCGACATTATCGAGACTTCGCGCTCAGCCGAGCACCCACCGAACAGGACGCCAACTTTTCCGAATTGTTTGGTCATATTTTCTTATGTATGCATGATTCATGAATCATTTATTTATCTGCTATTTGCTCACTAAAAACTGCATAACAGTTAATCTGGGGCGATCTGGTTCACCAACTGCGCAGGAACACCGCTGATAGAGCCCGCGCCCATCGTCATAACAACGTCGCCGTCACGCACAAGGTTGACAATCAACGCATGCATATCGGTAATATTTTCAACAAATACCAGTTCGCCCATGCCAGCGACGCGTAATGCGTGCGCCAATGCCTGTCCATCGGCTGCAACGATCGGCATTTCACCTGCAGCATAGACTTCTGCTAATATCAACACATCGACGCTAGACAAAACCTTGACAAAATCTTCGAATAAATCACGCGTGCGAGTATAACGATGTGGCTGGAATGCCAGCACCAGCCGGCGCCCCGGATATGCACCGCGTGCGGCTGAAATTGTTGCAGCTGTTTCGGCCGGATGATGCCCGTAGTCATCAACCAACGCGTATGTGCCAGTGGACTTGGTGTCTGTAGCCATTAGCGGGATTTCGCCATAACGGGTAAAGCGCCGACCAACTCCATGAAATTCTGTCAAAGCCTTTTGAATCGCAGCATCGGCAACCCCGAGCTCACGTGCAATAGCCACCGCGGCGCAAGCGTTTTGCACGTTATGCATGCCGGGTTGATTTAAGCTGATCGGCAGGGGCGTATAGCCGTCTTGCACCACAGTAAATTGCATATGACCCTTAACCGCTTTAGCGTCAATCGCTCGTACTTGTGCTTCTTCATGAAAGCCATAAGTGGTGATCGGCTTGGAAATATGCGGCATTATGTCGCGTACGTTGGCATCGTCAAGGCATAGCACTGCGACACCATAAAACGGCAAACGCTGAGTAAACTCGATAAAAGCCTGTTTCAACTTAGCGAAATCGTGATCATAAGTTTCCATATGATCGGCATCAATATTGGTAATCACCGCAATCAATGGCGACAAATTGAGGAAAGACCCATCGGACTCGTCGGCCTCGACCACAATAAAATCGCTAGAACCCAATTTGGCGTTCGCACCGGCGCTAGTGAGACGACCACCGATGACAAACGTTGGGTCTAGCCCACCTTCCGCCAAAGCACTTGCTACCAAACTAGTTGTCGTTGTTTTACCGTGTGTGCCAGCTATCGCGATACCGCGCTTGAGGCGCATCAGCTCTGCCAGCATCATTGAGCGCGGTACAATCGGAATATACTTTTCACGGCCAGCGATCACTTCTGGGTTATTTGCTTTTACCGCTGTCGACGTGACAATAGCATTAGCGTTCAAAATATTTTCGGCAGCGTGGCCCAAGGTAACTTTGGCACCAAGCGTCACCAAGCGGCGAGTTGCCGCATTACAGATGATGTCTGAACCGGATACGGTATAACCGAGGTTCAACAAGACTTCAGCAATCCCGCTCATTCCGGAACCACCGATACCGACAAAATGGATATTTTTTACTTTATGTTTCATGGTTGCTTCCTTACCGCTAATTCTTCAAGGACCTGAGCGATGGTGTGATTAGCATCGCGACGACCATTTTCATATGCAGCCTGCGCCATCGCCTTACAATCCTGACGTGTCATGGTGGACAGCAATGCAAATAGACGCTCTTTATTTAAGTCATTTTGCGGCAAATAAATTGCCGCTTTTTTAGTCGCCATCCAGCGGGCATTATCACGTTGATGCGAGGTGGTCGAAGCTACAAATGGAATCAATACACTAGCAACGCCCGCCGCGGTTAATTCAGAAACAGTCATCGCACCGGCGCGGCAAACCACCAAATCGGCATAAGCATAACGGCGCGGCATGTCGTCGATAAAAGCCACCACTTCTGCGGCGACACCGTCTGCGTTATAAGCAGCCTGTAAGGCTGCGATATGCTGTTTACCGGATTGATGCGTGACACTTGGACGCAAATGGGCAGGCATCATTGCCAATGCTGCTGGCAAACAATCGTTCAGCGCTTTGGCACCCAGACTGCCACCAACAACGAGCAAACGTAAAGGTCCGATACGACCGCTGTAACGTTGTTCGGGCGATGGTAATTGCGTGATTTCCTTTCGTACCGGATTACCTGTGACTTGTGCCTTATCAGCGACGTTACCAAGTGTGGCAGGTAAACCAAACAACACGCGCTGCGCCAGCGGCGCCAACATTTTATTTGATAACAACAATGTCGCATCTGCGTTGACCAGTACCAATGGCACACCGCGCAGACGCGCCATAACCCCACCGGGGATAGTGATATACCCACCCATGCCAAGCACTACGTCTGGCTGACGTTGTCCAATAATGCTAAAGCAAGCGGGAAAACTGATCAACAAGCGCCAGGCTCCACGTAATGTATTTGCAAGACCTTTACCGCGCAAACCAGAAAAAGTGATGCGATCCATCTCAATGTTATGACGCGGGACCAATTCGCCTTCCATTCCGTGGGTTGTACCAAGCCAGGTGACCTGCCAGCCACGTTGCCGCATAGTGTCGGCAATGGCCAGGCCAGGAAAAATATGCCCTCCAGTTCCGGCAGCCATGATCAACATTTTTTTCATCGGTGTCATGAACGACCCCCACGCATCATGACGCGATTTTCATAATCAATTCTTAACAACATTGCTAATCCCACACAGTTAATCAGTACACCAGAACCGCCATAGCTCATGAGTGGCAAAGTCAAACCCTTGGTCGGCAATAAACCCAGATTTACGCCCATGTTGATAAAGGTCTGCACACCAATCCATATGCCAATACCTTTAGCCGTTAATCCAGCAAAAATCTGTTCCATGGCGATAGCCTGACGCCCGATCTCAAAAGCGCGTTTGATGATCCAGTAAAACATGATGACCACTACCAGCACACCGACGAAACCGAGCTCTTCACCAATCACTGCAAGTAAAAAGTCGGTATGGGCTTCTGGCAAGTAGTGCAATTTTTCAACACTAGCACCTAGGCCGACACCGAATATTTCACCCCGTCCGAATGCAATCAACGAATGCGAAAGTTGATAGGCTTTACCTAATGCATTGTCTTGCTCCCACGGATTTAGATATGCAAAAATCCGTTCTCGACGCCAAGGTGATAACCAGATCAATAGCGCAAACATCACGGCCAGCATCGCTGTAATGCCGCCAAACCAAATACCATTAATGCCACCTAAAAACAGAATTCCCATGGCGATGCAGACGATGACGCCAAGTGCGCCAAGATCAGGCTCTAACATCAGCAATAATCCCACTAAACCGACCGCTGCCGTCATCGGCAAAAATCCCTTGGTCAGTTTATGCATCACTTCTTGTTTGCGCACTGTGTAATTGGCCGCATATAGGACGATGAACAACTTCATTAATTCCGATGGCTGCAAATTAAAGACACGGAACGATAACCAACGCTTAGCGCCATTGACGCCTTTACCTAAACCGGGCATTAATACCAACGCCAATAAAATCAGCGTCACGACAAATAAATAAGGAGCCCAACGTTGCCAGGTCGCCATCCGAATACGAAAAGTCAACAGACCAGCAACGGTAGAAACAAAGATAAATATCGCTTGCCGCAATAGAAAGTTATAACTTTTATATTTTGAATATTTAGGCGAATCCGGCAGCGCAATCGACGCCGAATAAACCATTACTAGTCCGAGCAACATTAACAGCACGGCCACCCATACCAGGAGTTGATCGTATTCCATCATCTTGGAACGTTGCATACCGGTTTTGAAGCCATTGGCCGAACGCGTACGCGTCTGTAATGGTGCATGCGGTTTTGCCGCAGCCTTATCGCTAACTCCTGAAAAAAATGGAATAACGAATTTCATATACTTACCTCACCGCGTGCCAGCGCCAGTTCACGCACGGCAGCGACAAATGTCTCAGCGCGATGCACATAACTGCGGAACATATCAAAACTGGCGCATGCCGGCGACAACAATACGGCATCGCCAGCGTGGGCGAGTTGCGCCGCCTGTTGCACCGCTTCTTCTAAGGTTTCGCAATCGATAATGTTGATCCCGGCGGATAACAGTGCGCTGTTCACGGCATGACGAATAGCATCGGCATCGCGCCCAATCAATATCAGTGCCCGACCGTAATGTGCCAATGGTTCTGCCAAAGGCGTAAAATCTTGCCCTTTACCTTCGCCACCCGCAATCAATAATAGGCGATTCGGGGTAACGCCACCGTCCGGGCCGCGACCCAAACCATTCAGTGCTGCGACCGTGGCG
>JACMQE010000259.1 GCA_014377145.1 Glaciimonas sp.
CATTTGTATCGCGATGTGCTTTGTAGCGGAACTTGGTGACGATGCGCTGGCCCCTGAGCAGGCCAGTATCGACTATGCCAGTATCGACTATACTGGCATTTAATGTCGCTATCGCTGCGCGCTCTGCCAAGAGTGCCAGATCACCTTGCAGCAACGTATTATAGCTATGCATATCTTCGTGCTCTTGCGGGTGAGCTTGGGCAAACCGGACGGTATGCTCCAACCCCTTTATGTACTGGCGGCGATAGTCGTAAAATAACACCATATATTTACGCAATATGGCGGCATATTTACCCATAATCTTAGTCCCAGATGTCCCCATTAAGTGACCAGCAGCCATATAGTGATTCCATGCCAGCGCTAATTTCGGGTGGACTGCATAGTCTTTTTGCAGGTGCGTATCGATCATGCTTTAAAGGTAAATAAAGGTGCGCCGGCAGCACTGGCGGCCCGATGCATGTGCGCCAACGGGATTTGCGATAGCAACATCGTCATCTCTGCTTGTCCATTCCATATCCCACGCCCTTGTGCGCCGGGCTGATAACCGCCGCCGATATTGGAATGCACGCCGGGATAAAGCACTTCGGTGACCTTGCCTTGGCCAGCCTTGATGCGCGTAATTGGAAAATTGCGACGTTGTTCATGCGCGGCAATAAAATGCACTATCCCTTTGACACAAGTCGGTAACACTTGGAGGGTTTCGCTGGCCCAATCCCATTGACCATCAATCAGTGCAAAACAACGGCGTGGTTTCGGCGGAAGCCTGCCCCATACCGACGCTCGCCACGGTCTCACACAAGCCAAGAAAATCGATACTGACAGAGGCATACTGCCAAAGCTGCCATCTTGCACCAGACAATCGTTAAACTATTAACAAAAAAGCTCGCGCCAACGCCGCCCCGCGTGAGAAACCACATACCACGATGCTGATGCGTGGTTTTCCCTGCGACGGATGTGTCGTACGTAAGCGCTGCAATCTAGCATCGAATGTCGCATTGACGGTTGTATTTAGCGTAGCAAACCAGCTGCGCCTTGTGGGGCGGTGAGCATGCGGATCGTGCAACGGATCGCCGGTTTCAATTTCTCGCGTGTATTGTTGAAGTTTGGCACTGATGTCGAAGCTAGAAAATAGAGGAATATTGTCATTACATTCGCGATATACCACGTTATAGATTTCCAGCAATGCGTACAAAATCCGCGCCTGCTCGCCTTTGCCAAAGGCCTTGCCATCGTGGCTTTCCCGCCATTCGCGGTTCTCGGGAAAACGCGTACCTAACCCGGGAATATAGAAGCGGTGTTGTCCCGCCGCTTTTAAATGGTCAAGACCATTGACATCTTTATAGGCATTAAAAAGTTTAACGACGTTGGTGTGGGCTTGCAGCGGTATATCCCCATCCCGATTGTTGTTGGTGCCATCGAAGAATAAACCAATCTTGATGACATGCCGGGAAAACGATGTCCCTTTGGTGTGAGTGTGATCCTTGGTCAACAGACGACGCATTTCAGCAATCGAGAGCGTCATTTCGGTTTCAATATTATCAGTAACACGCATTGGTGCATTATGAATTTGGGCGATATTGGCGCGCATGTATTCTTCATCCGATCGGGCGATGATGAGGTTGTCGAGAGCTAGCAAATCGGGAGGTACGATCCAGGATAGGAAAACGCGAACAACACGTGGACTTCATCATTGATAAAAAATGCATAAACAGTGCGCAGACTTTGTCACACTGTCTGATCGTGGCAATTTTTTCCAGCCATTTAGCTTCGCACTGGATCGGTCGATTTCAACATATCTTAATCTTCATTCATGATGGCCACTGATCGGGGGCACGTAAACAACAACATTGGAACTGCTACAAAGCAGGCTGGTACCATGCGTTTACTACCGTTTATAGAATGCCATGAATTTGAAAGAAAATCTGTTTTGTAGATAGAACATTGATACCTTAATACCTATCAGATGCACATCCAAACTAAGGTCACAAGCTAAGCTTAGGACTTACGCAAATTGTTCTAGCGACACTGTGCTCTCCTAGCCGCACTAGCGTGCTGTCTTCGTGGCAAGTTTTGACAAGTGCGTTGCTGAGACAATTTTGCGTAAGTCCTAAAGCTGTGAATATTTGGCCCCTATCAGGAATTGCAATCAGCCTAAAAATGCTGGTCCTTGTCAGACTAATTGCAACCACAATCGGGACAAACGTGCGTGCTTTGAAACTATTATATTAGCGTTATGTCCACCTTTTTTTCTCAAATTGAGGAAGTTTTACTTTGATGATATTCCTTGGAGCGCCAATTAAAGGAACTTGGGAGAATGGGGTGCCAAGTTCTTCAGCGATCCTGAATTCCTTCAACCGAGGACTGCAGATTATCGGTATTTCCCTAGAGTAACTTCCTTCCCCTGACTTCTTCCAGACGGGTTCCACCGAGCTGTTCTGCGCGAATGAGAAGCAGTTCAAAAAAGCACAAGCGCTACTCGCCACGCCAAAGTGAGGTTCGAAGCCTTCAATGCCACGTAATTCAGCGGTGTTGCGATTACTTCATTAATTCATATGCGTTCTTGTACTTTGTATTATATGTTCTTGGGCGAGTGTTTGCAGGCGATTTTCAGCCCATCCGCGGTGGGTAATGCGCGATTAATTCCGCTTAGTCCAATTGAAAAAATAAGGCCATCTCAAATGCATGAGATAGCCTTATTGCACTCAGGAATCATGAGAAATGGTGGACAAGATAGTTTTTCTTATATGACTTCACTTATTCAATCGACACATTAGCATTGTGTCAGTATTTTGAACTCAGATCGTTTACGAAATAATGCAAAAGCTTATTCGCACATTGCGGCGTCAGGAACGCCAGCAAATTCCAGGCTACGAAGAAACTGGCGTTCGTACCATCTAACGGCGGGTCCATTCCATTTCCTCGCTTGAATTTCTGCCAATGCAAAACTGTTTTTCTGTGCGACTGAAGTGGATTTTGGATCGTTTATAAAAATCGTACAGCGCTTTGTATTTTTCCAGAAGAATTAAAATTCTGTCAATTTATTTCCATTAAGGTTTAGCAGCATCAGATTGGGCTGGAGTTGTGATTGCCAACATGCTGATTTATTGGTAAGTTTGTTGTAGGAAAAATCAGCAAATTTGACCCAGCTTTGAATCTAAGAGAATTTTTAAGATTTAATTCTCTTAGATTCAATAAAGTGCGGGGGTTGTTTGCTAAACGCTAATGTATGATCCGCGCCGCGGCTTCTTTCACATTTGGGTGCCTTGTCTTATCAGTGCGCCTATCGGTGGGACTGCGACGAATTCTGACAAAGCCCAAAAATATTCCGGACTGACCAATTTACGATAGGCATAAAGCTCTTTTGCTGTAACAACATCGAAGAGAGTTAGACACCACGAGCGCGTTGGCTTTGTAGGGCAGTCAAAAATCTGCTTACAGGCTGGTTGCGTACTACCATTTCCAGCACTACTACCAACATTCTTCGCGGTCGATGTAGTCTGGTCAAATATGTAGGGGCTCTGTACACCCCCCGTAATGTTGTTTCTGGATAGGTAATAGTGGAAAGCGGCGCTGAGAGCTTATACGTCGGAATGCTGTGCGCCGAGGAGAAAGCCTTGTTGAAAGCATTTTTGATTAGTTGGATCAACGCCAGATAGGTTTGTCTCACAAACTCCGCACCATGCGCTATGAATATGCCAGGTATGAAAATTCCTTCATTTTGTAGTTATAGGACTTGCGCAAAATTTCCCCAGCATTGCTACACTTCTTGCGGGCCTCAGGCTACTTACAAGCATAACGTCTTTGTTGACAGATTTTGGTAAGCGTGTTAGTGAGATAATTTTGCATAAGCCCTCTCTTTCTGCTGTTGTGCAGGTATCTGGTCATTCAGAAAGCGGGTCGTTAGATGAAGTCTACAAGACTTGTAGAAAAACAGGTTTCAAAAAGCGTTCAAATTTTAGGCAACGACAAGTCGCCGCCAGGCGGCTAAATCGTCTTAACGCACTTTACCGCTGGATCGTCCAGCGTTATATTCTGGATTTAGTGAGACGCGGATAGTCAACCATCATCAGTAAGGTGTCCTTGGAAAGATGAATGTTGTAACAGGAATTCAGAATTTTCTCGATTTAATCATTAAGTTGACCACCTCTGATAAACTGGTCCAGTGCGTTTGACAAAAAAGCTAGTCAGTGCATCAACCCTATCGTTTATGCACGATGCTGTAAACACTCACTTGCAGCCACGTATTTCCTGATGTGGAAAGCTGAAGGCAGTTTTGTCAAGGGCAGCTTTATCCGCAGCGTTTACTACCTGCAATTGAAAAGCGACTTTGACAGCGCTGGCATTGCGCGGTGCGATTTGCACACCAGCAACGCCTTTTTGCGGTTATTAAGTTAACCTGTGCCTGCGCGGCTTTGTCGGTCTTAAAGATACCCAGTGAAATACCGTAACGGAAGGGGTGACCTCTTAAATTACAAAAAAATCGGTGATGCCGCGATCGCGTAGCGCGATTGCTTTTTTATCAGCAGCCTCTTTGCTGCCGAGCGAAGACAAGTGCACTTGATACCTGCTGACTTTGTTTACTTCATGACGGCTAGTGCTGACGTTAGGAGAAAATTCTGCCAATTGGCTGGAAAAGCGTCGCGCTTCGGGTGCAGTAAAATTACCAATTGCGGTACACGCGTTGATCGTTGAAATCAAAGCAGCTGGCGTGGTCAGCCCAGGAGAAGTGTTATCAGGCATCGCTATGGATAGGGCAAGTTCAGACGTTGTCGTCGGTCAGTGATTGTTTTTGGGGTCGTCAATATCGGTGGCGGATACCAGTTTTATTTTGTCGGCCTGAAGTTGGCTGGTGAGTCGTCATGGTTCGCGGCCATCGCTGTAGATGCCGGTGCCATCCAAATAGCCGCGCTGTAATGCAAACAGGCCTGCATTGAGTAACAGCACAACAAACAGAATTTCAAAATGGTGTTATGGCTATGACTTTAGGCGTTCATGTTCGGTTTCTACCGCAATGGTGGTCCATAGACCTATCAGGACCAGATGCTCAATTCTTGCGCAGGGCATCGGCAAATATGGTGCGATGACGTCTGCACTGCCACCTGTGATGATGCATTTTATGTCGATCCCCGGATGTTGCTGATGATGCAATCCCATTGCGTGCGATATCGCACCAACTTGGGCTGCGATACAGCCGCTAATAATTGCATCATCAGTATTGCCGGCGAACGGTGCGGTAATGACCACATGGTCGATGATTCGCGGCAATTGTGCGGTTCTTTCTGCTAATGCATTCGCCATCAAGCCTAGCCCCGGCAAGATCATACCCCCTTTAAACGCCCCGTCTGCGCTGATGGCGTCAATTGTGGTGGCGGTGCCGCAGGTCGCCACTAATAGTGCTTGGTGGGGGTAGAGCCGACGCGCACCGATAGCAGTGGCAAAGCGATCACAGCCAAGTTGCGTGGGATGGCGGTAAGCATTGCGTATCCCCGCCAGTTGCGGAACTGAGGCAACCCATTCAGGGCTGATATGTCCGTTAAAAGCAAGTTGTAGTAAATGCTGCAAACGTACCTCGATGGCCTTGCCAGCGACGTTTGAAATCAGTACCCGCGCAACGATAAGTCCGCGCCAGAACGTGAGTAGACCAACTATTTCGCTATGCCCGACCGCACCATACTCGCGCCATATGGGGCTAGCGTTGTTAGCACTGGGTAGATCCGTCAAAGCCCACTTTATGCGAGTATTGCCAGCATCAATTAATAATAAGCCCGGTAACTCCATTATTACGCTTCTCCTTCCTTTACCCTTAACGAGACGTCGCCCGCTACAATAGACACAGGCAGAGCGCGGTGCGCGGTTTGCATTAAAAAACGTCCAACTTCATCGATTCCAAGGGCCGTACCTTCATGCAAGACTTTGCCTTGATCCAGAATAACCACCTGCTGACCGGTGTAGGCGTGAAGCTGATTCCATGGTGCGACAAACGGACTGAGTCCATATAACTCAAACTGTCCCAGCGCCTTTGCCAAACTGCATAATAACGTCGCCATCATTAGATTACGGTCATAATCGGCAGGTAGCTGTCCGACCGGTGCAGGCAAATTGGCGACAATGCGCCCAAGTTGTTGTTGCATCCCGGCTGATATCGCCAGATTGATGCCGACGCCGATCACCGCCCACGCAGATCGCGGATCACTGTCCGCTGTAGCTAGTCCATTCGGTAATCCATTCACCGTTTCGATCAGCATACCGCCCAGTTTGGTACCATCCAGCAGCAAATCGTTAGGCCATTTTAAACGAATCCCGTGATCACTTGCGTTCGTCCCCAAAAGCGCCGATGCCTGCGCTAAATAAGTATTCAATGCCTTAACAGTTGCCACCCCGACCGCCAATGGCAGGCCGACCAGTTTTTGTAGCGGCTGCTCAAAGCGCCAGGCCAACGAAAACATCAACGCCGTGGAAGGCGCAGAAAGCCAGCTACGTCCGGCACGGCCCCGACCGGCAGTCTGTTGTTCGGCGATCAATAGCATCGGCGTACATGATTGTGTTGTCGTTGGTGCTTTTTGTATCCGTGCCAGCAAATCGGCATTAGTGGAACCAGTTTCAGCGACCACCGCAATCGTGATCTGATCGGGATGGTACGCGGAAAGTGCAAAGATATGTTCGGCAGAAAGAGGGGATGTCATGCCACGTATTGTAGTGGGATGCTAGCGAGGATGAAATAGTGGATGTCATGTATTTTATTTAAAAGGGGAGCAGCACGGAAGAGACTTCTTTCTAGAAAAATCTCATCAGCGAGATTTTGTGGCAAAATTCCCTTAAACTTGCTCCATGCCGAATCCCGATGTCCAATTTCCCGCTCTCGCCTATATTGATCGCCACGACGATAACAGTAACATTAGTCGTCCTGGCGCGACGGTCATCGTCATTGGAAACTGGCAAGTAAATACATTGACACGGCCAGGTGTCATGCGGTCATTGCAATCGACCTTAAAAAAGTTGGCGACACGTACCCAGCAAGCGGGCTTGCATTGGGATCTGTCCCAGATCAACGCGATTGATCATATTGGTGCGCAATTGTTGTGGAATACATGGGGTAAAACCCGACCCGTCGGATTGACCATTGGCCGTCAGCAAAGGGATTTTTCCAGCGATTAAAAGATGCCGGGCCGCTGGCATTTCCATCAGTCTCAACACGGCAACGCTTGTTTATCATTATTTATGAATGGTGGCGCATCGCGTTTGATCATTTCCGTGGCTTTGTCGGGCTGCTTGGGCAATTTGTGCTGGATGTCATACGGATGGTGCGGGTGCCGCAGCGAGCACCTTGGAAAGAAATTTCGGCACATATCTATCACATCGGTTTTCAGGCTTTGGAGATTACTGCAATTGTCGGTTTTTTGATTGTCGGAGTGCTATCGTTTCTCTCCGCCCAGCAATTGCATACCTTCGGTGGTGATGTATATCTGGTCAACATTTTGGGGATGAGTATCATCCGCGAACTGGGACCATTGCTGGCAGCGATTTTGGTGGCTAGGCAATCTGGTTCATCGATTACGGCGCAGTTTGGCGTGATGCGAGTGACGCAAGAACTGGATGCCATGGAAGGATGGACTTGCCACACGGTTTTCGTCTGGTGTTGCCGCGTGTGATTGCCTTATTAATAGCGATGCCGCTGTTAGTGATCTGAACGGATGCCATTGCCTTAATCGGTGGTATGGTGGCGGCACAATTGTAACTAAAATTATCACCAACCTACTTCCTGCAACAAATGCCGGGCGCGATGCCGCTGCCGAACTATCTGATTGGACTCAGCAAAGGCGTATTATTTGGCGGCCTGATTGGAACGGTTACTTGTCATTTTGGTTTGCGTATTAAAACCCAATACAGAAAGCCTTGGACAAGGAACTACAACCTCAGTCGTCAGCGCAATTACGATTGTCATTCTGGCCGATGCGATATTTGCCATTGTATTTAGCGGGGTAATATTTTGATAACAAATTTACTTACTATGCTAGCCACAATACCGCCCATATTAGCGCCCGTGATTTTACCCGCACCAATGGTTATCGAGGTTGAAAAGTTCTGGACTCAATTTGGACAAGCTTTGATGCTGCAAAATCTCGATCTGATAATTGCGTAAGGCGATAGACAGATATTGGGTTTGCAACGGCCCACGCGGGGGAAGATTTCGGTATTTGGGACCGATCTTAGGTTGGCCAATGTCGATCAAATGGCGGTGTTGCAAAATCGTTGGGGAATGTTGTTTCAGATGGGCGCGCTGTTTTCAGCGTTGACGGTGCTGGACAATGTCGCGCTGCCGATGCGAGAATTACTCGCTTTGCCGGAAAGTCTGATCCAAGACGCAGCATTATTCAAATTGCAATTGGCCGGGATCAGCCCCGAACATGCATTAAAAATACCCTCCGATTTATCGGGCGGCATGATCAAACGAGTAGCATTAGCATTAGAGCCAGAATTATTATTTTTAGATGAGCCGACCGTCGGTCTCGATCCGGCTTCGTCGGCGGCCTTTGTTAAATTAATTCTGGCGCTATACAAAGATATGCATCTGACCGTGGTGATGATTACCCATGATCTTGAATCATTGCTCGCGATGTCCACCAAAGTCGCCATGCTGGCTAAAAAACACGTCATAGCCTATGACACGCCAAAGTAGGTAATGAGGGTCCCGCATCCGTTTATCGAAAATTTCTTTCTCTCGGTACATTGCGAGCAAGACAAATTGGATTAAGGTTGCATCATGAAAAATAAAGCGCATGCATGGATCGCCGGATTGTTGGCGACTATTCTTGGTATAATGTGGTTCGGTAGTGACCGCGTGGCGCGCGTACTGCATGAAATCTCCAACAGACTATTGGTGCCAGGGCTGAACCCGCAAGCCGACATCCGGTATCGCAGGCTAGATGTCGGCAAGGTCGACACCCTCATTTTCAATCCGCAGATGTTGGGCCAAATTCTGATTCGCCTGAAAATTAATTTCGATACGCCCCTGACGGACGCCATCTACCGCACCCTGAGTTATCAAGGCGTTACCGGCATGCCTATATACAATTGGACGATGACGGCAGTAATTCCCGTAAATCGTCGAGCAGCTTGGAAAAACCAGCACGGATTACTCTGCACCCTAGTCTTTTCGATAACATTCAGAGCAAAGGCGCGGCGATTTTATTGCAGGCCGAAGAAACCATTACCAAGTTAAATAACCTACTCGACCCCATTAATCAAAAGATGATATTAGCCGCTTTCATTGATGTCAGCCAAACTGCCAGCAAATACGCAGCCATTCCGCGCCAATTACAACCAACACTGGCACAGCTGCCGGCCATGACCGAACAGTTGCATCAAGCCCTGAGGTCGGCTACTACCCTATCAAAAAATATGACTGTACTCAGCAATAATCTAACGACGCTAAGCGCCAATTTGCAAAAACCTGATGGTGCCGTGTCGAAGTTGTCCGGCGCGGTCGATAACGTCAGTGCGGTTGCCGAGAGCGTGCAGTACGATGCACTGCCACGATTTAATGTCTTGACGACACAGGCCGGTGCATCGGTACGCTTCTTGAATCAGACACTGGAGAACTTTAACCGGCAACCGCAAAGCATTTTATTCGGCAACACCGAGGCGGTGCCGGGCCCCGGCGAAGCGGGCTTTAATATGCCAGCGTCCAAATAAGTCATAACAGAAGAGAAAATTTATGGTCAACAATATCCAAAGTCAGATTTCAGTGGGGGGCTTCATGATCACGTTTGTTTTAATGTTGATCCACGACTGTACGACTAAACTCTTGTGTCTTATACGCAGTATGATTTCGGTCCCTTGCCGACCATTGTCACACCGTAATGGCGGGAAGCGTCGATGCAGACGGCACGGCATACCGCCAATCAGTCTGGCAGATGTAACTGCGCCAGCCTGGCTAGACCATACCATGATGATATATCGGCTAACCTACGCCAACGACCTACAACCGCGCCCGTATGTGAATATGCGCTGGATCATGCCGCCAAGACAGTTGTTTAGCCAGCGCCTGAAGGCTCGTATCAGTCAGGCTGGTGGCAATATCGTAGCGCTATCAGATGGCGCGGCGAATTTTCCGGTATTACCGATCGATATAGATAATTTTAGCCAAAACTTTGATAGCTTCGCCCAAGTAGCGATCCGTGCTTCCTTGTTTACTGGTCGTGTCTCTTAGCGTCAGGTTGTTACATCACCACCGGATGCAGCCGGTGGTGCCCTTGCTTTTGCCACTTTCAATGATGGATTGAGCGATGATCTGATCAGATGGTTGATGCGTGTGTTGGCAAAGAAATAATGGTGATTCCCTTTTTTATCTAACTTATCTAACTTATCTAACATTACTCAGCGCTTCTTTTGATGCAATGGAGACAGAACAAAAATGATAGGTCAGCTATCGCCATTCGGCCAAAAGCCGTCACATCTTCCCAATTCGCCCCCATTTGCACGAGTCAGTTTATTGATTTATCTGCTACTGATTGTCTACATAAGCTGGTATCCATTTTCTGGCTGGCGTGACATTGAACTGACGCCGTGGGCGTATCTGTTGGCCCCATTGCCAGATTATTGGATCGTATTTGATGTATGGACTAAAGTTGTCGGTTACATGCCATTCGGACTGCTGATGGCATTAGTACTACGGCAAACATCCAGGCTTTGGTGATGGTCTTGCTAGTGAGTGCGGCGGAGATTCTTTTCTCCGGCGTGATGAAAGCGGTGCAGACCTATTTGCCGACACGGGTATCGTCCAATTTTGACTTACTGACCAATATTTGCGGCACGCTGTTGGATGCAATCGTAGGGACAATTCTTCGCAACCGTTTCGGACCTGAAAGAAACATATTGCACCTGCCCGAATGGGGTTCAATCAAGAAGCCAGCCACGGCATGGTCATGGTCGCCCTATGGCCAGTGGCACAACTAGCTCCGTTGAGCCATCTGTTCGGTTTTGGAAAAATTACATTGATGCTATTGGATTGGTTGTCCGACTGGTGTGAGCAGCCAATTGATTTGGCGACGTGGATCACTAACGATGCGCAGCTCTCAACCCAGCAATATTGGATAACCGAGAAGGCAATTACCGCTTGTGATCTGATCGGCGCAGGGTTGACGCTACAGACTGTGCTGCGCAAAGATGCACCGAAAATTAAGCTGATAATGCTATTGATCTTGCTGACATCACTGGTTAAAGCATTTGCATCGGCATTGCTATTTATCCCTGGCAATACACTGGTATGGCTAACGTCGGGCGCATTGACCGGTTTATTGAACGGCGCGACCGTCTTGATTGCAATGGGATTTGCACTGCATATGTTACACTGGCTGGGTCGCTAGCGTGGCGATAATGACTAGTTTACTAATCGTTAATATCGTGCCGGACAATCCTTATTTCACAGAAATCTTACAAACCTGCTCGTTGGGGGAATTCTTCAACTTTAACGGTGCCAAGCAGTTAATGGCGGTGTTGTGGCCGTTTTTTTACACAATCGTTTTTATTCCATCCCCTGTACCGTACGAAACGAAAAACCACAGGTGTATGATTCCTGTTTTCTGTTTTTATCAGACCGATCAGCCATGAGCAACCCACCCAGCGCAACCCCCAGTCCAATGGATAGCATCATTGAGGATATCGATGAGTACGTCAATGAGGCTGCAGTCGTTCCATTTTATGTGCACCACGTCTTTTTCTGTCTAAATCAGCGCTCTACTGGCGAACGCCTATGTTGCGCCAACAGCGGCGCGCAAGCCGCGCAGGAGCATGCAAAGCGTCGTATTAAAGCGCTTGGTCTGGCTGGTGATGGCAATGTCCGCATCAATAAATCCGGTTGCCTAGAACGCTGTGAAGAAGGCCCGGCGTTAGTTATTTATCCAGAAGGCGTCTGGTACACCTACTTCGATACAGAGGACATCGATGAAATCATCGACGTGCATATCGTCGGTGGAGAAATTGTCGAACGCCTGAAAATATAATTACGCACAATTTACATCTCTATCTATATTAGGACTTACGCAAATTGTCCCTGCAACGAGCTTGCCAGCCTGCCGACGCAGACAACTCGCATGCGGGGAGGAGAGCACAACACTGCTGAGACGATTTTGCGTAAGTCTTATCTATATCTCTAATATCCTTTATTTAATGTGGCGACCAGCCAGACGCGTTGTCCTGAACCATTGTAAAAACCATGAACGCTCAAACTGTCTCTTTTTCCCTCGCCGGCCCGATCGGTCAGCTTGAATGCGCACTAGACCTGCCAGACAATGCGCAATTTCCCGCACCGCGTGGCCTAGCGTTGGTCGCCCATCCCCATCCGCTGTTTGGCGGCACCATGGACAATAAGGTCGCCCACACCTTGGTGCGTGGTTTTCTAGCGCTGGGCTACGTGGCGGTGCGGATGAATTTTCGTGGAGTTGGCAAGTCTGCTGGCGTGCATGACGAAGGTCGTGGCGAAACTGACGACATGGCGGCCTTGTTGGCGCATATGCGTATCCAATATCCAGATTTGCCGCTGGCGCTAGGTGGCTTTTCGTTTGGCACTTTCGTACAAGCACAGTTGCAGCAGCGCATGATCGCTGCCGGCACACCAGCCGAGCGCTTGATATTAGTCGGTACCGCAGCCGGTAAGTGGCCGATGCCGATGGTCCCAGCAAACAGCATTTTGATTCATGGCGAACTAGACCAGACGATTCCGCTGAATACCGTATTCGATTGGGCGCGCCCGCAGGATATCCCTGTGATTGTTATTCCCGGTGCCGATCATTTTTTTCATCGCAGATTGCAACATATTAAGAATTTGATGGCTGAAATGTGGCATTTTCGATAAGTAACTGGCAAGAAAGTTAGGCCATATCCAGAAAACAAGAGCAATTGTCAATGTTAGAAAAGAATTTTTTGGCTAGCGCGGGCTATTTTGAGGTATTTTCACTTCTATTGGATAATTGACGAGGCTATAATTTTGGCTTAATTGTTTCGTGTAGTTTCGTACTCTTTATTTTTTACTGGTTCTACGTTCTTATTCATCTGCACGCTGGCCGCTGTTGCCTTCGTACCAACCTCGTTTAAACCGACTTCGTTCATTTCCCTTTATGAAAAAAATATTCGCAGCGTTAGCTGCAACTCTCTTTTCTGCGACGATTGTCTTTGCCCAGACATTGTCGTCTCCATCAGTCGCCGCCAAGTCCTGGTTATTACTGGATATTACCAGCGACCAGATCGTAGCTTCGCAAGATGCAGATCTACGCATCGAACCCGCATCGTTAGCCAAAATCATGACCGCCTATATCGTGTTCGATGCGCTTAAGGATAAAAAGCTGACGCTAGATCAGATGGTAAATGTCTCGGTACGCGCCTGGAAAGTCGATCCTAGCAGCTCCAAAATGTTTATTGATCCTGCCACGCCAGTATCGATTAACGACCTCTTGTACGGTTTGATGGTGGTGTCAGGGAATGACGCCGCATTGTCTCTGGCCGAAGCAATATCGGGCACAGAAGATGCATTCGTGGTGCAGATGAACCGCGAAGCGCAACGTATGGGCATGAAATCTACTCATTTTGGCAATCCACACGGTTTACCTAGCGCAGACACCTATACGACCGCCCGTGATCTGGGGATTCTTGCCTCCTACGTTATCGTTGATTTCCCAGAATTCTATAAAATCGATTCGACTAAAAGTTTTACCTACAACAAAATTAAACAGCCTAACCGCAATCGTCTCTTGTGGCTGGACCCAACAGTTGATGGCATGAAAACCGGTCATACCAGCAGCGCCGGTTATTCCATCATTGCTTCAGCCAAGCGTCTTAATGGGACTGGCGAGCG
>JACMQE010000260.1 GCA_014377145.1 Glaciimonas sp.
TGGAATAAGTCAACACGTTATATGTGTGCAGGAGATCTTAAGCAACACACGATCAACTAATCGGTTTTAAACAACAAAGGACACATTAACTGCGCCCTTTGTTGTCTGTCATTATAGTGTTTCTTAATTTGTTTTGAGAAACACTTGCGTCGACGTTACCAATAACATTGGATAATTATTTAGGTTGCTGGGAGAGGCGAATCCTCCGACAGATGTTTAATTGCAGAATGTTGGTGATTATGCAATTTATCCTTATATTTAATCACTTGACGATCGAGTTTGTCGATCAGCAAATCAATGGCGGCGTACAGGTCATGCGCGATGCTTTCAGCATGCAGGTCTTTGCCTTTGACACGCAGATTAATTTCGGCTTTCTGACGTTTTTCCTTCTCTGTGATTTTGTCTACTGTTAGGATCACACTAATATCGATGACCTGATCAAAGTGGCGTTTGATGCGTTCCAATTTGCTTAATACGTGTTCGCGAATGGCCGGAGTTACGTCGAGGTGATGCCCACTAATTGTGAAATTCATAAAGCGCTCCTATCAAGTATGTCGTTGGTGGTCCAGACTTGGGATGAACAATTCAATGTGCATTAATTAATCCGTCAGGACACAGCGACTGTTGTGCAAACAAGCAAACAGCTAAAGAGATTTACGCAAATTGACTGGCAGAATTTTTAATACTTCACGATATTTTGCGACTGTACGGTGTGCTACCACCATACCTTGTTCCGCGAGCATGTCGGCAACCTTGCTGTCAGAGAAAGGACTTTTAAAATCTTCTGCTCCCATGAGTTTTTGATCAATGCCTGTATCGCCGTAGAGGAAGCCTCTCCACCTGCCTCTGTAGCAACATGGCTACCGAAGAAATACATCCCGTGAGGGATGTATTTCTGAGTGGTTACACGTGAGATAGTGCTCTCGTGTAACTCTAGTGTATCAGCAATTTCACGCAACACAAGCGGTCCCATCGCGAATGCACCATGTGAGAAAAAATTTCGTTGACGTTCTACTATTGCCTGAACGACGCGCAAAATGGTATCGAAACGTTGATGCATATTTTTAATCAACCATTTTGCTTCTTGTAATTGTAAATCCAGCGTGCCCTCATTTTTACTTTGTTTGAGAATATTGGCGTAGAGCGCATTCAAGCGTAATTTTGGCACAACATCATTTTTGAGTATGACTTGCCAATCATTTTTTGTTTGTCTGACAATGACGTCGGACAGCACATATTCTGAGGTGTTGCCTACAAAACGCTGCACCAGGATGTGGGTTGCATTGTTTGATGAAGATTTGCGTTTCACGCAAATCTTCATCGTCACACTCTATTGCTTTCTTGATTTTATTAAAGTCGTGTTGGGAAAATAATCCTAGATAATTCAGCACAATTATTAATGCCAAGCGGCGCGTAATGAAGGGCACCTTTGGAAACGCTTTAATTTGTAGTGCCAGACATTCAGAGGCATTACGGGCACCGACGCCGGTTGGCTCAAAGCTTTGGACCATCTTTAATGCAATCGATAGTTCTTCGGCTTCGACGATGTCAAGTTACTCTGGCAGGCGTGCATAGATATCTTTCAGGGGCTCCTCTAGATAGCCATTCTCATCTAGAACATCGATGATTAATTCGATTAGTGCACAGCTCCGCTGTTGATCGACTACTTCACGCATCTGCTTAAGCAAGTGCTCACGCAAGGTTACCTCGTAAGCCTCCAACTGCGGTCGCGCATCTTTCATCATTCGGGATTTTGGAGGTACGGTTGGCATCGTCAAAACTCCATTCATTGTCATTGCCACTGTTCTCTTGACTGTTTTCGCCGGATTTTGGCAATTCACCGCAACCTTCCAGCTCGGTTGGTGAGCTGCTGACTTCGCTGTCGCCAGTAGGGGCATCCATATTTGATGCAGTCGAGTTGGTTACGCCGTCAGCCAACAGCCTGACCGAATTGTCGAGCGGATCGTCGAGGCGTTCCAGCAACGGATTATCCGACAAAATGTGTTCCAGTTCCTGATGCAGTGCTAGCGTAGACAATTGTAACAATCGTATGGATTGCTGCAATTACGGGGTCAGCGCCAGATGTTGCGAAGTACGAAGTTGGAGGGATTGTTTCATGGGCGCTGGGATTCCTGGGTATGCTGCTACATGCGAAAGTGTTCACCCAGATAAACTCGTCGCACTGATTCATTAGCGATGATGTCGTTCGGACTGCCGCTGGCTAGCACGCTACCCTGGTTGATGATGTAAGCACGGTCGCAAATACCGAGCGTTTCGCGCACATTATGGTCCGTTATCAAGACACCGATACCGCGCTCTTTCAGGAAGCGCACGATTCGTTGAATTTCGATCACCGCAATCGGATCGATCCCGGCGAATGGTTCATCTAGCAGTACGAAGCGCGGATTGGTAGCTAAAGTACGGGCGATTTCTACGCGGCGTCGTTCACCACCGGATAGCGACAATGCTTGACTTTCGCGCAGCTTATCAATTTGCAGTTCTTGTAGCAATGATTCTAGCTTATCCGAGATTTTTTGCTTAGTTAGTGCTACACCTTTCTGGCGTTGAAGTTCAAGTACCGCTCGGATATTATCTTCTACAGTCAGTTTGCGAAATACTGATGCTTCTTGCGGCAAATAGGACAAACCAAGCACAGCACGTTGGTGAATAGGCAAGTGTGAGATATCGACACCATTCAAATCAATCGTGCCACCATCAGAAGGGACCAAGCCGACAATCATATAAAACGACGTCGTTTTACCAGCGCCGTTGGGACCAAGCAGCCCGACCACCTCCCCATTTTTTACGCGTAAAGAGACGTCGCGCACAACTTGGCGAGTGCCATAGCTTTTTTGTAATCCTCTGACCATCAACGTGCTGGAATTAATGTTAGTCATCTTACTTTTTCTTCGGTTGGATGACTGCTTTAATGCGGCCACCACCCATTTGGCTAGTGCCTGAAACATCGTTACTAACTGCATAGAACTCGGTCCTGCTATCATATGAAATGAATTCGCCGTTCACGACATCGGTTAGTTTGGTACCTTGCAGGCGACGTATTTGGGCCTTCGAAAATAATTTGAATATGTCAGTTTTGTCACTGTATTCGATACGCTCTGCTTCACCATCAATCCACAAATCAGGCCCGCTGTCACGCTTCTGGTGAAAGGTTGCCAGTCCGCCTGATGCTGCATACAAAGTGACAAATTGGTAGCCGGATGGATCGGTAGTGACGACAACTTTATCTGCATTTATCAATAGCGTGCCACGGGTCAGAACAACGTTTCCGGTAAATATTTTCACCTGTTTAATATCATCCAGAGTGAACTGGGTTGCTTCGACATTCGAAGGTTTATCTGCGTCGGCTTTCTCAGCCCGCGCACCAGACATCCATGTCAATTGCATTGTCAGTAGCGATAAAAAAAGAATACGTTTCATAAAAATCCTGAACCTGCAAAAGGAAGAACCGGGATAACGACAAAGCACATTATCCATATAAAAGTGGGATGCCTAAGGTCGGGGCTTGGTTGCGTGATAGGTACCGTACACATTATTCAGCAAGCGCAATTCCAGCGTCGCATTGTTAGCATACATACCGGTACCTGCTATTTCCGAATGGTCTATCGTAATCTCGACCGGTTTATCACTCGTCATAACATCATCGTCAGGCAGTAGCAACAGATATTCTGAATGTAAGTGAAGCTTTGAGGATGTCGGGGTTGCTAGCCGATTTGCATTGACATTGCCATACATCTTGATCTTGCTATTGTTATCTTCGATTTTGGCAGTATCCGAGCGCAAGGTCATCGGCGGCTTTTCTTTGTCAAGGCTGTGGATCACCGGCAGATTGACGTTATAAGAATCGTCGGCAGGATTATGTGTCAGTCGCTGTCCTGAGATATTATAGCGGGGCTGACCGTCCAGCGCCAGTTGGACGTATTTAAAATTCTCGACGTAATAGTCTGGTGCAACACGCGGCGCACTTGGTAACATTTGTTCAGTCTTTTTATTCATTATTGCCGTGATCCAGAAGCTGCCCAAGGCAAGTGTTACGTACAATGCTAGCAACAACATGAAGCGGAAGCGGACGGTTGACCGCAGATTTTTCATATGGGCCTTATCATGCAGGAGCGCCGTTTAAATATGGGGTCAGCGCAGCATTGTACTTGCCTTGCGCACGCAGAATTAAGTCGCATACTTCACGCGCCGCGCCGCGACCACCGCTAGCTTGGGTGACATAATGCACGCGCGATTTCACTTCGTGATGTCCATTGGGAACACTGACAGCAAAACCGACACCCATTAAAATTGGCAAATCAATAATGTCATCACCAATAAAACCACATGCCATTGCCTTCAGACTGGTCTGATTCAATAAAGCCAAAAACGCCGCATATTTGTCGTGCACACCCTGATGGACATGCGTTATGCCGAGGTCGCTGGCACGAAGGCTAACAATAGGCGATGTACGTGCGCTGATAATAGCAATAGCGATCCCTGCTTGTTGCAGCAGTTTGATGCCAAGCCCGTCAAGTACATTGAAGCGTTTTAATGCCTCCCCGTCAGCACCAAAGAACAAACTGCCATCGGTCAGCACACCATCGACATCAAAAATCATCATCTGAACTTGCGCTGCGCGGACATTTGCCTCTGATGGGGAATTGATGGTACGGATGGCGTTAGCAACGACAGACATTAAATTACCTTTGCACGAGTCAGGTCATGGATGTGCAGCACACCGACCAATGTGCCGTCGGCATCCGCCACCAATAACTGGTTGATACGATATTCCTCCATAATCTGCACCGCGTCGACTGCCAGTTGATCTGGTCCGATAGTGCGTGGATGCGCGTGCATGACATCTGCGATGGTCAGTTTGGAGAAATCTTGAATGTTTTCGATTAAACGACGCAGATCACCATCTGTGAATACGCCCACTGGGTGAAATTTATCGTCGACTATCGCCGTCATGGCGATATCTTTATGTGTAATTTCGAGCAATGCAGCTGATAGCGACGCTTTGGCAGTCACAGACGGAATAGCGTTGCCGCTGCGCATAACGTCGCGCACGTGGGACAACAAACGTCTGCCAAGTACGCCACCAGGATGGGAGCGGGCAAAATCTTCTTCATGAAAGCCGCGTGCATCCAATAATGCCACCGCCAACGCATCGCCTAGCGCCAACGTCACCGTGGTACTTGCGGTGGGAGCCAAATTCAGTGTACAGGCTTCTTTATCAACCTTAACATTCAGATGCACTGTTGCTAGTTGTGCCAGTCCAGAGTCATCATTACCGGTCATCGCAATCAGGGTCGCCCCCATGCGCTTGACAATCGGGACGATTGCCATCAGTTCAGCATTTTCGCCAGAGTTAGAAATAGCAATAAAAGCATCATTCTCTGTCACCATACCGAGATCGCCATGCGCGGCTTCCGTAGGATGAATGAACAAGGCCGGTGTTCCAGTCGACGCAAGTGTGGAGGCTATTTTGCGCGCGATATGGCCAGATTTCCCGATCCCTGACACGACTACGCGGCCGGTGCAGTTCAGCAGCAGTGCTACCGCTTGTGCAAAGGGGGCGTCGATGCTGTCAGCAATACGGTTTTTCAGGGCGAGGATGGCGTCAGCTTCGATTTGCAGTGTTTGGCGTGCAAGCCCTATTGCGCGGAGGGCGTTAAAAGATTTTGACAAGATTTTGGCATCGGTTAAACTCATCTCGAGAGTATAACCGAATTCGCAAAGCATAAAACTTGCCAGTATCGTTCTGGTGCAATTAGTATGATTGTTGTTCTGCACAAACATATTGGATTGCAGGGTTTGGCATCGGGAAAATGGTTTGTATAAGCATATGGCTAATGTCTATTCCATTTATTTTTTATAACGATAGTGTCCATTAATATAAAAAACTCACAAAATCTGACTATACTTATTAATTTCTTTACTACGATAGTGCAAACATCCTACGTCTCAAGCTGGGATATTTTAGCATTCTACGCATTGTTATTGTTGTATCCATCGCCGACTACCGGCTGTATCCAGAAGTATACTACTCAACTTTTCTCCAGGATGGCGCATTGGCGCTCGCCTGGACCGTCAGAGAAGTGGCAAAATATGATGCGATCCAAAGCGGTTATAAGTGATGGGCCATATTTTTGGCGCTTACAATGCTGCGATCTCGTCCTCGACCGACACGCTAGCTGAGGTGCATTTAACGCCTACCATAATGCATAGATGGTTCGATTCGGCAGGACCATATGATTTTATCCTGATTGAGAATCGTGACGTCCGTCGAGTGTTTTTCTTTTTTAATATTTCGGTCGATTCGCAGTCTATTAATCACGCCACATCAAGTGCGCCACCGACATTATTGCTCAATCTGCAAATAAAAACAATCTGATCGATCCTGTGCGCAATACCGGCGGTTTGGCAGCCGCGTTACGGGCTGTGCAGGTGCCTTTTACAGAGCAATACTTTGCCCATCTTAGCCACGCCACATTGGTCGGCGCAATCTCGCGTCCGTTGCGGAATTTAGCCCCAATTCTGGATACGATAACTAATTTTATTCAAACAAATGCTCCTGGAAATAATTTTCTGCAAGTATAAGTTGCTCAGTAAAGGAATCCAGTCAGCATGCAATTTAGCTACCTAGAAAAATATCTTCGGCAGAGGCTGAACGAATGCCTAGAATCGGCGGATTGCTAACGCCATGATAGGCAAATACTACTGACTCCTTAATCGCCTGACTATTATTTCGGCCCGCCGCATGAAACAGTCCGCTGTGGAAAAAAATTACATCACTAGGATTTAAGTGGAGCCTAATACCTTGTGCAAACAGCGCTTGATTTTCTGCAACGTCCGGTCGCAAAGAATCAAGGTCATCCATTTGTTCAGGTTGTATATCGAAGCGATGCCAGCCATTGGCAGTACCGAATCCGGATACTTGGTCATCACGCAAGTATGATACGACAGTGTCAAGCAGATTTGCTCGCCTAGTAGTTGCGTCAGTATCGCTACCAGACGTGGGTTGATGGGGTACTGGCGATAAGATTCATCCGATTACGCGTCACGTAAGCGCCGCGTAGTGCGGCCGCCAATACTCTCGATTGAGGCCGGCGCCATTTTAACTCACTTCGGATTCAGATTCCAGTGGTGCTACCGCGTCACGCAAATGTCGATTAGTGACGGCGACCATTTGCCCACAATTAGTGGCAGACACAAGGTCCGGCAATATTAGATAACCGGTGGTGTCAAATGTCACGATCTGCGCTGCAGAAAGTAAAGTCTTATTGTTTATCACGACATTCCTATGTTTGGACGATGTGTTTAATACGAGAAAAGGGTAAGTAGGGCGGGCCACGTCGGGGGAACATTTCTATCCGCCCCATTCAATCTTTTATCAGTCTGTTTTTTTCAACTTATTGGTAATATTTTCCAATAACGGAAACAAATATTTTCCGGTCACGCTATTCGGATTTTTCGCCACGTCTTCCGGCGTTCCCGCAGCAATAATTAAACCGCCACCAGCGCCGCCCTCCGGTCCCAGATCAACCAGCCAGTCAGCCGTTTTAATCACATCCAGATTGTGCTCGATGATCACCACCGTATTGCCCTGATCGCGCAGATGGTGGATCACTTTCAGCAGCAAATCGATATCGTGAAAATGTAGACCAGTCGTTGGCTCATCAAGAATGTACAACGTACGGCCGGTATCGCGCTTGGATAATTCCAGCGACAGTTTGACCCGCTGCGCTTCGCCACCAGACAACGTAGTGGCGCTTTGACCGAGGCGGATATAACCTAAACCAACATCCAACAGCGTCTGCAATTTTCGTGCGATGACTGGCACTGGTTTAAAGAATTCATGCGCCTCTTCGACAGTCATCGTCAATACCTGAGTGATATTTTTACCCTTGTAATGAACTTCCAGCGTTTCACGGTTATAGCGCTTGCCGTGACAAACATCACACGGCACATACATGTCCGGCAAGAAATGCATCTCAACCTTGATGACGCCATCACCCTGACAGGCTTCACAGCGTCCGCCTTTGACGTTGAAAGAAAATCGTCCGGCATTGTAGCCGCGTTCTTTCGCCATGGGCACCCCAGAGAATAAATCACGAATTAGCGTAAACAAGCCTGTATATGTCGCCGGATTTGAACGCGGGGTGCGCCCGATCGGTGCCTGATCAACCAAAATAACTTTATCGAAATGCTCCAGGCCGCTAATCGACTCATGTGCTGCTGGTTCAGTTTGCGAGCCGTACAAATGGCGCGATGCGGCGTGATACAAGGTATCGTTTACAAGCGTCGATTTTCCCGATCCCGAGACCCCCGTGACGCAGGTCAGCAATCCAACTGGTAACCGCATTGTGACATTTTTTAGATTATTCCCGCTAGCGCCGGAGATGATAAATTGTTTGTCAGGATTGGGCAATATGCGCTTTTGAGGCACAGCGATTTTAAGCGTGCCGTTCAAATATTTCGCAGTTAGTGATGTTTTGCTTTTGAGGATTTCTGTGAGATTGCCTTGCGCAATAATTTCACCGCCATGCACCCCCGCGCCAAGACCCATATCGATCACATAATCAGCGGTACGAATCGCGTCTTCATCATGCTCAACTACCAGCACGCTATTACCAATATCGCGCAGATGGCGCAACGTTTCAATCAAGCGATCATTGTCGCGTTGATGCAAGCCGATGGACGGTTCATCAAGCACGTACATTACACCCGTCAGACCAGAACCGATTTGCGATGCTAGCCGAATGCGCTGCGCTTCACCACCCGATAAGGTATCAGCGCTGCGTTCCAGCGACAAATAATCCAGACCAACATTATTCAAAAAGGTCAGGCGAGAGATGATTTCTTTAATGATGCGGTTAGCGATTTCTTTCTTGGCACCAGTCAATTTCAATTTCTCAAAAAAGTGCAGTGTCTCACGCAATGGCATGGCGGCGACCTCGTAAATAGCACGCTCCTGTTTGCCATTTCCGACCTTGACAAAGCGTGCTTCGATGCGCAGACGGGCACCGTGGCAGAACGGGCATTCTTTCTTATTAATAAATTTGGCAAGCTCTTCTTTAACCGCCATTGAATCTGTTTCGCGATAGCGGCGTTGTAGATTGTTGACCACACCTTCAAAGCTATGATCTTTGATTACTGCTTTGCCACGCTCGTTGATATATGTAAACGGAATGGTTTCTCGGGCCGATCCGTACAGCACCACCTGTTGGGTTTTTTCCGGCAGCTTTTCAAAAGGAATGTCCAGATCAAATGCGCATTGCGCAGCCAGATTCGACAGCATTTGAAAATAAAACTGATTGCGGCGATCCCAGCCCTTCACTGCCCCACTTGCGAGCGACAAATTAGGAAAAGCAACAATCCGTGTTGGATCAAAAAATTCGATATGGCCAAGGCCGTCACATACAGGACAAGCGCCCATTGGATTGTTAAACGAGAACAAGCGTGGTTCTAGTTCCTGCAACGAATAATCACAAGTTGGACAAGAA
>JACMQE010000261.1 GCA_014377145.1 Glaciimonas sp.
CAAGCATTACAGCCGCAAAGTGTTGCAGGAGTTTGTGAAAGCCGGGGCGCCGGAAGAAATTTTATACGTCAGCCATCCGCATATCGGCACCTTCAGATTGGTAGGCATGGTGGAAGACATGCGCAATACCATCATTAGCCTTGGTGGTGAAATCCGCTTTGAAAGCCGCGTGACGGATATTGCGATTGAACACCAGCAAGTGCAGGGCGTGACGCTGCACACCGGCGAATTTATTGCGACCCAGCACCTGGTGCTGGCTGTCGGCCACAGCGCGCGCGGCACCTTTGAAATGGTGCATGCCAAAGGCATCTATGTTGAAGCCAAGCCGTTCTCGATTGGCTTCCGTATCGAGCATCCGCAGAGCCTGATTGACCGCGCACGCTACGGCAAAAGCTATAGCGACGATATTCTGCAAAAGTTAGGCGCCGCCGATTACAAACTGGTGCACCACGCCAGCAATGGCCGCAGCGTTTACAGCTTTTGTATGTGCCCGGGCGGCACGGTTGTCGCAGCGGCGTCTGAACCAAACCGCGTCGTCACCAACGGCATGAGTCAATATAGCCGCAACGAACGCAACGCTAATGCCGGCATCGTCGTCGGCATCACGCCAGAAGTCGACTACCCCGGCCATCCACTGGCTGGCGTCGAATTCCAGCGCCAGCTTGAGAGCCAGGCCTATGTCGTGGGTGGCAGCAACTACTCGGCGCCGGGGCAATTGATTGGCGACTTTCTGGCCAATCGCCCATCCACCCAATTCGGCGAAGTCACACCGTCTTACACGCCCGGCGTGCATTTAACCAATCTCGATAGCGTTTTACCCGAGTTTGCCATCAGTGCCATCCGTGAAGCGATTCCAGCCTTTGCCAAACAAGTGCCAGGTTTTGACCTGGCCGACGGCGTCCTCACCGGCGTGGAAACCCGCACCTCCAGCCCGATTCGCATCAAACGTGATGACAACACGCTGCAAAGCATCAACACCAAAGGCTTGTTCCCGTGTGGTGAAGGCGCCGGTTATGCGGGTGGCATTTTGTCGGCGGCAGTGGATGGGATTAAGGTTGCGGAAGCGGTAAGCTTAAGTTTGATAGAAAAATAAAATTTGCAGGGGGAGGAAATATGCCGCACGTAAAACGAATATTCTATCCAATAGGTCAAGGCGCATTTATTCTGAACAAATCGATGGTAAAACGATTGTTTATGACTGCGGGCTCTGGTGGAATGAGCGAAAGTCCAAGCGTGCTGAACGACTTGTCAAATCCGCTTTTCCTGAAAAGCATGTAATTGATATTCTATTCATTAGTCATTTTGATTTTGACCATGTGTCACTTATTCCTCTGTTGATTGATCATTACACCGTCAAAAGCATCGTAATGCCGCTGCTTGATCCTGATGATGAGATTTTTCTTTCTAAACTGTATGAATCTCTTGAGGAAGAGTTGGGGACAAATAATCAGAGTAGTTGTATTTCCAAGTTAATTTCCAATCCCCAAACATTCGGTAGTCAGAATGAAGGTATTCAAATCTTTCAAATCAGTACGGAGGTCGCGGGCAATGAAGAACCGGTATTAATTGACAATCCTAACCAAAGTCAAACTACTTTAAATAGTGGGACTAAGATTCAGTTGAGTGGCCCTGTGGATTGGGTTTGGGTACCCTATAACGTTGATGCAAAAATTCGCTCACCTGCATTATTTAGGCAACTATCAGGATTAAATTTAGATTTAGCAAAACTAAAAACAGACTCTGATCATTTTCAAGAAAATCAAGCATCCATCAGAAGTGCTTATGCGGAACTTGATGGAAACGTTAACGAAAATTCATTATTTTTGTATTCGGGGCCAGCTAAAAAAGCTTCATATCATTATTCCCGCACCTTTTTTGGCCATGTTTTAGATAATTTTAGGTTACATAGTTTTTTTGATAATCGTTGGTTTGCTGCTAAACCTGGTTGCATTTATACAGGTGATGGTGATTTCAATATAACTACACTTAGCGACAAATTTAAAAACTATTGGGATAGTGTCGGTACTATTCAGATACCTCATCATGGCTCAAGAAAGTCTTTTAACTTTGGCTCAATAAATGATGCACCTTATCTTTGTCCAATCAGCGTAGGCGTGAACAACTCTTACGGTCATCCTGCACCTTCGGTGATAAGCGCATTACTCGAAAATAGTTGCTACCCCGTTATTGTTTCTGAAAAATCAGACAGTATGCTTATCAGCATTTTTCGCTTTAGAATTTAGTTGATACACATAAAATCGCAACCTATCTCTCGTTCAACATTCACACCAGATGCCGTTGTGGTGTATGTCAAGTTGCATATCATCGCAGGATGACTTAATACTTTTGCATTGAATAACGCATACACCTCTCCGTTTGCTACCCGCGCAGAAGCAGTGACTAGTCCTGGATGGCCCTCTCTATACAATTTGCTCCCAATTTGATGGGTCAGCGTGTAGTCTGATGCATGTGTAATGGCCGGGTGACTTGCAATCATGGGCCGCAAATCTATTAACAATGCATCGCACTGCACCTGATAGACCTTACGCTCCATCACAATCCCTGCCTGCGTATATCCTGCATCATCCAGCAAGCGTTTCTTCCAGTGATGCACCGTTTCGTAAACGCTGGTTTCTATCGTATCCGCTCCATACCAAACACCGAAGCCACCATCCGAATACCGGCTGACCGAGGTATGCTTAAATGGGTAAGCAATGGCATTCTCCCACTCCGCCTGCTCAAAAGAGCGGTCAATCACTGGCTGTGTAGACTGGTATAGGCCAGGTTTAGTATGCATTTCTAAGGCTTGTGCCGAACGCCATGCATCAGGGTCATCACTCAGGTCATCAAATAAATCTTGTGAGACCCGTAACGACACTATATTTCTGATCAGGGGCCGATGTATATCAGCCAGAGTGAGTGCACTAAACAGATCTTGCATTACTGCCCACGCGCCCGGTCAAGATAGCTGCGCACATAAAGCAAGCCTGGAAAACCCAACTCAACGATGGTTTCAATCGGTGTTTGCCCATGAAAAGCCTTATTCCTGGTTTTCATCCAGCCATAAGCGAGTTCAGGATTTTGTGGAAAAAGTAAGCGTAACGCTTTGTGTATAGCCAACAAATTACCGGCTCTATCCAACATGTCGCGACTGGCCGAGATTGCCTCACCCTTTTTATAGCGCGTCAGCGCCGCACGGTTTTCAAGCGACAAACCCAAGGCAGCCAACTTTTCCTCACTATTCAACTGCCACAAATCGAACAGCGTTAATAACATTGGCGTAATCTTGCTACGGTCAATCTCAAGCGCTTGTGGGGATGTGGTAGCGCGCAAAGCAGTCATATTCACCTCCAAAAATATTAATTCACACAATTTATGTTACAAATATTACATAAAAATCCATTCCATGCAAGTTTGATAATAACAAAAAAAAACGGCCACCTATTGGTGACCGCTTGTTTACCGATGACATAA
>JACMQE010000022.1 GCA_014377145.1 Glaciimonas sp.
GGTGCAATTGCCGGCCTGTAATCAGTCCAGAGCAATGTTCTAGCCGTCCGAAAAAATCCCAGCTAGTGGCTTTGTCAGTGAGCCTTTTGACCAGCAGACCTGAGGATTCTTCGATCGCGCTTTGTGCTAAATAAGAAAATTTTTCATTTGATGGTAGATCGATATGAATTTTAAAATTTTTTGCCTAATCTTCTAGTTTGTTTTCTTCGACGCCTTTGGTGGTCGAGTTGGACCTAATCAGTTGCGAGGTTTTGGTTGCCCTGTGTAAGAACCTCACCTTATGCCCAAGGTAAAATACTAAGCCCGCACTTTCAATTACCAGGCCGATCGAAAAATTCGTCATATGGGCTTCTAAAGTTGCGGGATGATCGGCAATCATCGCCATTGCGGCATCGGGGACCTTAGAGATGACACCGGTAACATGGTCCCATTGGCGCTGCCAGCACGAAAAATGCCGCTTTTAAGCGAATTTTGATGAGCCCTGTCACGAACATGGCGGTTTTCTCATCGCGGGAGAGTGCCTCTAAATCTATATCCGAATGTAATTCTTCGATGGCCACCAGCCCTAAGATATCGTCAACGCGGCTGGCTTTGCCGAATTTTAAAGAGGGCGGATTGAGATGATGCGGTGGATAGGTCAATTGTTTGGAAAAAATTTTTCACTGAATTCAAAGATTGTTTTTTCGGGTAAGCCATTACGGACTACTTCCTGGACTAGCGGGTCATTTAGCGGGAAAATGAGATGGGTGATAGCAGTCGGCGCAATGTTTGCGTTCAGGAAATACAGCATGCCGTGGATTCCCTTCTGGGTAGAAGGCGTTAGCACGATACCAGCCACAGTTTTTCCGCGGTATTTAACCTCTCTGCTATTTTCGAGCAGGTAGTTGAGTGCCGTATCCGCTAAGCTGGGGTCGTCTTTGTAGATCTGGGAAAGTTGCCCATTAATGTGGGCTTTGATTTTGTGTTTGATAGGTTCTACCTGCGGTAAGGTTGAATGTGACATAGCGTAAAAAATGCGCCACAACCAGCCATTTGTTAAAGCTTGCTGTAAATCCAATGTGAAATTATCAGGCCAATAAAATGTCGCGTCCTCCATGTGGGCTGTGATGGAACCTGCATGCGCTTCCATTTGATGAAAAATAGTTCCATTGACGATTTCTTTTATTGACCAGTTGGCGTGATAGGTGATGGCTTTTGCTTGGGTAGGTTGCAGTTGAGCATAAGGTACATTGCCGGACGTTGGTCGCGATAACTGGCAGCGATCAACTGATGCCTTTCGGCACCCGATAATCCTTTCGATTCAAACAATAGGGTTAGTGCAGTATTGATGAATTTTTGGATGGGGTCGACAAAAGGATTGAATGTCCGTTCGATTTTTTCCAGCAAGGCGCTATCTGCTTGTTTTTGTGCGCTGGTGACTTTTACGGCTTCTTTTCGACGTTCGACATTTCTTCTCCAGCCCCTATCCATTACGCCAAAATTGGGGCTAGGGGCAAGCAGCCGCTCCGCTTAACGCCCCGCTACCGGTGCTCTGGTCTACTAGCACAGCACGGGCAGTAGGGGAGGGGCATGTAGCAACATGTTGGTTAAATCAGTAAGAAAAGTTTTTTCTGACGCGATTTGCGGCGACGGTTGAGTAGCAATCGGGCGAGTGGAGGCGGGAGACGCGATTGCTGTTGTTACTACTGCTTCTGTACGCTGCTCGTTTTTATGCCCGGTGCGCAGTTGGCCCGGAGCTGCAGCGATATTTTGCCGCTGGGTGCTGCGTCCATTGACGAAGAGTGACGGCGTGATATTGCGTACGCTCCGAATTGAGCGGTAAAGCGTCTTTTGACGGTTGACGGCTGGCAGTAGGCTTAGTTGCCGGGTGCCGCAATGACGCTTAGCGTCAGTAAGGCGAGTAGCGGGGTCAGACTGACATGGTTATAGTACGTCTGTTAGTGATGATGTACATCGCGGGTGCGATCTCAAGCATACGTGATGAAGAGGATTTTCTGCCGCAAAATGCGGATACAAACTTGCCATTTTTGCTTAATTAATGGTCTGGCTTACGTATTTTTTGCGCATGTTGGAGAAGATCAAAATGGGAGATCTGGGGGATGCGATGCATCGTTGTCGCTCCTTGAAGGATCCAGATCATTTTAAGTGTTGGCAATAGGTTTTTTTGGCGCGATGTGTGGCTAGCGCCCTGGAAGGGGGCATATTATGGAGGGACAAAGGATGTATCTGTAAGAATTTTCCTATGGATGAGCGATTTTTGAATGTTGCAGATTTTTGGACTTTTTTTGATTGCGCTTTTCTTGAAATGTAGTCTTCCAGAGGCGACGTAAAATAACGTTACTTTGGAAGAAACAGAAATGAAGAAAAACCACAACAGGCATACACGACGAAGTGTAGAATGTTTTTTGATTAGCATTGGCAGTTCTGGCCTGGGTGCAGCGACTGCCCGTATGATAATTCAGGAGGATGGTCAAGTCATCATCGCCGATCTGAATCAGGCAGCCGGTAATGCGTTAGCAAAAGAACTTGGCGACCGCGTATATTTTATTGACACTGATGTCAGCAGCGAAATCAGTTTCAAGACTTCAATAGATACTGCGGTAACGGTATTTGGCGGCCTGCATGGATTGATTAATTGGGTGCCCCCCACCAAAAAAGTACTCGGGAAAGACGGCGCCCATAATTTTGACGATTTCGCCTGCGTGATTCAGATCAACCTGATCGGTACTTTTAACATGCTACGTTTGGAAGCAGAGGCTATCAGTAAAACTGAACCAAATACCGATGGTGAACGTGGCGTCATTATTAACACTGCTTCCGTGGCTACATTCGATGGACAAATTGGACAAGCTGCCTACGCTTCCTCCAAGGGCGGCGTGGTAGCGCTGACCTTACCAGTGGCCCGCAAATTGGGCCGCTTCGGTATCCGCGTGATGACGATTGCTCCTGGTATTATGGAGATCCCAATGTTGCCGGGCATGCCGACCAAAGTGCAAGAAGCCCGCGGAAAAATGGTGCCGTTTCCATCGCGTATGGGTAGACCAGCGGAGTTCGCTTTACTGGTAAAAACCATTTTCGAAAACGCTTACCTGAATGGCGAAGTCATCCGACTTGATGGATCGTACGGATGACGGTTAAAAATACATCGTAAGGGGGCTAGGATGGACCAGTGCGCGGCCGCCCGATGATGTGAAGGCACGAAACGCAACAGCGACGAGAATGGCGATGCGCTTATTGCGGCGGGCCGTCGTCTATGATCGTATCTATAGCATCGGCATTGGTCGGTTCAGTGGTGCTGACTTCCAGCGGTTTTAACAATGCGCACATCCGCGGCAGCGCCTGCGGATAATGTGCGGCAATGAAGGCAATCATTTCTCCACGAATCAAGAATCTTGGGCGCTGAGCAGCATTCTGATT
The DNA here is from genome assembly GCA_014377145.1 of Glaciimonas sp. The sequence continues at coordinate 3,418 of JACMQE010000022.1, forward strand.
TGCATTGTGCGGTCGTTCGCATCGGTGACATGCAAGACACAGATGCGTTTATCCCAGAGCGTTGATGTGTGACAAATACGTTCGAATTCTGCGCGCAATGCAGCTACTGGAATGGCAAAATCTAGCCACAAAAATACCGTGTCTAGAATGGTGGAGGAGCTATGAGTCCAGTTTTCAAACGGATTTTCGATGAACCATTGCAGCGGTACGATCATTCTGTGTTTATTCCAGATGCGCACGACGACAAATGTGACGGTAATTTCTTCTACTTATCCCCATTCTCCGTTGAAGATCAGTATATCATCAATGTGTATCGGTTGAGAAAAAGTAATCTGTAATCCAGCAATGAAATTACCTATCACTGGGCGTGCCGCGATACCAGCAACGATACCCGCCACGCCAGCCGATGCTAATATGCTCGTACCAAGCTGTCTGGCGCCGGGTAATGTTAGCCTTACAAAGGATAAGCCTATTAAAGTAGCGATAAAATTGGCGCTATGGGCAAGTACCTGTGTTTGTGTTATTACCCGGCGTACTTTAAGGTTATCGGTTATGTTAGCGGGATGGTTGTTTATTACCGTGATACTGACCGATTCGATGCAGCGCATGACGAGCCATATCAAAGAAAAAATCAACGCAACCGAGGTTAGATAAGAGGGCGGCACTAGCCAGGGAGTGTCCTCCGCAGCGCCAGTCAATATCAAGCGAATGGCAAACAACAGCAGACACATCTGAATGGCACGAAACGCAATAAAGCTGGTAGTGGTAGTGAAAGGGCTATTGCGGGATAGACGTCGTAATAGCATGATGCCTGTGTATTGGATGATGGCAAGCAGGCTAACTAATAGTATGCTGGCCAGTATGATAAGGCCCGATCGTACTGGTCCTTCATGCAGCGTAGACAAAAAAGTGATATCCATCGGCAGTTACCTCCTTTGATCATCGTAAGATGAGAATGCAGTAAAGACTATCTCTGACGATTTTGGTATGCGATGACCTGGAAAAAAGGAAGAAAGTTGATGGAGGAAACCACTAAACTTTAAGAATAAAAAAGCCGACTCAATGAGTCGGCTTTGATGTGCCTGAACAATGCTGAACGTGGCACTTAATGTATTATTTAATGCAACATAAACAGTCGATTAGCTTATTTAATTAAGCGAAATTCTTTGCTGCAAAATTCCAGTTTGCTAATGCCCAGAATGCTTCCAAGTATTGAGGACGGGCATTGCGATAGTCGATGTAATA
>JACMQE010000262.1 GCA_014377145.1 Glaciimonas sp.
GGCGCAGGAACGTGAGATCGAAAACGCCTTGGTAAAACATGTCACTGAATTTCTATTGGAGCTGGGTGCGGGCTTTGCGTTCGTGGGGCGACAAGTATTGCTGGACGTGGGCGGTGACGAGTTCTTCATTGATCTACTGTTCTACCACCTCAAGCTGCGTTGTTACGTAGTGATCGAGCTCAAGGGCGGCAAGTTCAAGCCCGAGCATCTGGGTCAACTGGGTTTCTACATGACCGCCGTGGATCGCCAAATCAAGAGCGAACATGACAACCCCACCATAGGCCTGCTACTTTGCAAGACTAAAAACAAGATCGTCGCCGAATACGCGCTGGGCGACAAGTCTCAACCCATGGGCATTGCTGAATACAAGCTGCTCGAATCCCTGCCGGCCGAGCTGCAAACCAGTTTGCCTAGCATCGAACAGATTGAACGAGAGCTGGAAAGCAGCAGAGAAGATGGTAACGAAGATAGTAATAAAAACAACGAGACATCTAGGGAAGGCGACACCGAATGACCAGTTCGAATACCTACACAGTGCCTTCCGTATCCATCACCACCGTACACACTAGCGCATCGAGCAAAGCCAACGCGGGGTGTTAGCGCCGCAGTAATACCGACCCACTTCGTCGGAGTAAAGCTAATCCACCTGGGCGAAGATGGCGGCTTTGACGCCGCCGATGAGGCTGACTCAGAAGCAAATAGTCGAGATCAATACACCAACGACGCACAACTTTAAACCTCCCAGCGGAATCGTAGGCGGGCGCAAAGCCGACTTTTCTACGTTGGTCGATAACGAGTGGTTATGCCTTCGGCTTTTCAAGGAGTACGGGCTGCCCACGGCGAATGCCGAGGTTGCGACCTTCGGCTCGCAACGGGTGCTCTTCGTCGAGCGGTTCGACCGTGTGCGATCGGCCGACGGCAAGCAGCTGTTCCGGCTTGTCCAGGAAGACTTTTGCCAGGCAACGGGGACCTCGCCATTAGTAAAATACGAAAATGAAGGCGGCCCAGGCTTGCAGAAAATGTTCAATCTGTTGCAGCAATCGCAGCAGGCCGCAACAGACATGCGAACGCTCATGGCCTTGCAATTGTTGTTCTGGATGCTGCGCGCGCCAGATGGTCACGCCAAAAACTTCAGCATTCAGTTGCTCGCCGGCGAATCATTTCTCATGGAAAAATGGATGTATGGCCTGGATTTTTGGTAGTTGGCCAACCAAGGGGATTATTTTTTCGCTGTCATCGATAACCTCAGAACTAGCTCGGCGAACTCGCAGTGGGTCAACAATGAGATTAAGCGGGCGGAGAACGTCGTAGCTGCGGTAAAGCAATACGAGAAGGACGACATGTCAGCTTTGCTGAAATTGAAATAAAGAAGCTGTTTCGCGTCTAAAAGGTTGGTGGGTAAACCGCCTCGCAGTTTGTCAAATCCTACGTAAAGAATGCTTGCCTCTTTCGGATCATCACGCCGACCTATCTGTGTTGTTCGCAATTGAGAGTTATTTTGCGCTTGCCACAATTGCAAATTTACGTCAAAACCTGTTTGGAAACTCTTTTCGCCGTTTAAAAACCTCATATGACGTGGCAAGTATCTCATTAACTTTGCGCAGGAAATACTGAACGTAGATGAACTTTTCGTGATTGGTCAGAACCGAAAAATCGCCACTTATACTGAACGGCTCGGCATGAATTTTTCGACTGGTATAAGAAAAAATCCATTCATATTCCGGTACCATGCCAGCCATTTCCGCTAGAGTTTCAGTCTTGATTCTGCTCACATTAACCCCACTATTTTTAAGACTGAGAAGACGTGCATCCACTGATGTTAGTAAGTGATTGAGGTCGGGTAGAGCTTTTGTCTCTATGTAATCAGCGATAGTCCCGAAATTACCACCTTTGACCCAGTCAGAATAGATTGAGAACGTCTTAGCCGCGATAACCTCGTTATCCAACCATATTTTTTTTATTTCCTCCTCGAAGACACCCGTTCGTCCTGTCATAACGCCTTTTTCAGCAAGTTCACGCAAGCTCGTGTCTTTCAAAGCATCAGCAGCGCGCATGTTTGCTACCTCATACTCCATATACTTGATTTCTTTTTTGAGGTACCGCTGGTTTTCCAATACGCTTATAGCAAAATATCGCTTGCCGTTTTCGATTGGGCCAGCAAGAAAAGAAACCCACAACGACATCTCAAACACAAATCGGATTGCTGCAGATAGCTCCAAATCGCTCATCAAAAGCAAGTTTGATTCTGATAGGCCACGCATGCGCTTCATCGCTGAAGTAATTCCTTCTAACGGGAAAAATTCATCAGGCAAATCCTCTATCTCAGTAACGCCGTTGCGGAGGCACTTATCCTGAATTGACAAACAAATTTTTTGGAAGACTGCAATGGCGATGTCTAGATCTTTCGCAAGTTTTTCGATCTCTTTGGCTTTTACTTCAGTTTTTTGCGCCATGTCAATCATTAGGAGATCCCTAGAAATACGGTTGATTGCCCCGCCACTATAAATTATTGCAAGTTTTCCCAGTTACAAGGGCATCCACTAGCCTCCTTAAGCATCGCGCAGCACTTGAACTGTGTGACATCGGCAAGAAGCTTACAAAGTTATTGCCTAAAGAACATTTTCACCGCCACAAAGCTGCATTAGTTTGGTTGCTGTTCTTACTTTTTTGACCTTACCGCCCCATGAGCGCCCCATGAGCTTAGAATCGTCTGTAGCCTTGCCTTGCAGCGCATTTGGCCCATCGCCTCTAGAGGTTGCCGTTGCTGCTCACTCAGTCACGTCTGTAGCCTGGGGTAGCACTTTACTACTGCGCTAACCGCAAAGTCGACATTCGGAAAGCAACTGTTGCCGATTTGCAGTTTAAGATAGCGAATGAAGTTACGCGCTTACGGAGCTAATATCAATCCCGTGCAATAACGTGGCGACCACCTCATCCAAGTTGGCCCATTTGCGCAGCATCAGCCGCAGGCGCTTGCGGGCGTCCGCTTCTTTCCTAGCAAGCCGGTCGAATCATGAGGCAGACCGGAATTAACAGACGCCAACGTTTCGTAAAATAGAGTGAAACGTAGGCATATAAATCGATTGCCCAAGGCGGTCTACACAAAGGAATTTCGGGATCAGACGGTAAACAAGGCACTCAGCTGATTTAATGCGGTACTTCAAGAAAAATGATAATTTGAAAATAGCTCGTTACGAAAGTAAGGAAATATTGAATAAGAACCGCTACGGCGACGAGCAGATCGTCCGGATTTTGCGGCTAGCCGATAAGAATTCTTGGTCATTCTTGTAGACCAGCTACTAATTGTTCTCATCTATGCAATTTGCATCAGGTTCCTTAAGCATCAAAATGGTGCTGTACCTCGTTTTGTCCACCCATTTCTTGATCCAACCTCGATTATATAAATATATTGATAAACGGTCCCAAAGAATTTTTTCAGCAGTATATTCTCTGCTTCCATAGCTTTTAACGATTACATCTACTTCTCGCATCGGCCTTGGATATCTACCAGCCCAAATCCCATAAGCGGATAACCGCTTGAGTGTGGCAAGCTCGTGTGGAGTTATTTTAAGAGGAGCGCAACAAGGGTCGCATGCTAATGCACCAAGATCATGCGTAAAGTGTTTGGAAACTAACGTCTCTGTATCTCCCTGGCGTAACCGAAAAAAAACTACAAGACCTTTTATAAGATTTTCGAAGGAAAAACTAAGTAGCATCTGATATGAGCCAACATGATTTATAGTATCTTCATCTTGGCGAATAGGAAATTTCGTGTGGTCCAATCGGTTAGCAGCTGCTTTAAGAGCCAAAGCTTGTATGTACCAATCTCCCGGACTCAATAAAGGGTAATCAAAACATATTTTCTTTAGCGTTGGATCCATTTTTGTTAGTGCGATCAATTTTAATTAATCCACTACTCCACCGTAACCGACTTAGCCAAATTCCTAGGCTTATCCACATCAGTCCCCCGCGCCAACGCCGTGTGATACGCCAACAACTGCAACGGCACCACATGCAAAATTGGTGACAGCAAC
>JACMQE010000023.1 GCA_014377145.1 Glaciimonas sp.
CCGCTACTCCAATACCTCCATAGGTGATCTACTCTTCAAATGTCTTTAACCTACAATTTATTTTATAACCAAAAAATACAACAAATAGGCCATACAACGCTACACTTTTTTATCGTCACGAGAAAAGCGATGCGAAACACGTCAAATCCAAAATGAAACCACCACCGCCAGACTCAACTTTACTATTCAATACCACGTACCGTAGCGATATAGATGGGTTGCGGGCTATCGCCATATCTATGGTAGTAGCCTACCATACATTTCCAGAATTCATCGGTGGCGGCTTCGTTGGTGTGGATATTTTTTTCGTTATATCTGGTTATTTGATCTCTTCAATAATTTTTAATGACTTAAGCAATGGCATATTTAGCTTTCGACATTTTTACGCACGACGTATCAAGCGCATATTTCCAGCATTAATTCTTGTTTTAGCTGCCAGCTTCGCCATTGGTTGGCTTACTCTACTCCCCCTGGAATTCGAACAATTAGGAATACATATTATCTCAGGAGCGGCGTTTGCCTCAAACTTCATTCTATGGAGCGACGCAGGATACTTTGACACAGCCGCCGAACTGAAGCCACTATTACACCTCTGGTCCCTCTCAATTGAAGAGCAATTCTATCTAATCTGGCCACTTGCAATCTATTTCGCATGGAAAAATCCGGCTCGTCTAGTGGCATTTTTAGTAGGGATAATACTCGGCTCGTTTTTAATATGCATTGTACTTACTTACAAAGCTCCTGTACCGGCTTTTTTTCTACTGCCAGCAAGGCTATGGGAGTTGGGCCTTGGTGGCGCGCTTGCATATGGAATGGCGAATAGGAGGTATTACCCTCTCAGCAAGTTCGTCAGGAATATACTATCAATTGTCGGACTTTTTTTAATCGCCGTCGCCGTCTATCTATTGGATAAAAATAGTCTCTTCCCGGGTTGGTGGGCTGCAGCCCCAACACTTGGATGCTGCTTTATAATATTAGCAGGCTCTGATTCTTGGTTAAACACCCGAGTTTTTTCAAACCGAATACTTGTACATATTGGACTGTTTAGTTATCCTTTATACTTATGGCACTGGCCTCTTCTTTCCTTTTCACGCATTATTGAATCTGGCAACCCCACCATTGCCAGTCGAATATTAGTGATTGGGTTAAGTTTTTTGCTGGCCTTTTTAACCTACCAATATTTAGAAAAACCATCTAAAAAGATACGAGTCTATTCTATTTATTTTGGAGGAATTATTTTTTTGATGCTTGCTTTGGCCACCGTGGGTTACCAAACATTTAATCATAATGGATATCCAGCCAGAATTGATGACGCCGCCAGACGTTATGCAACGTACTCTCCCGACATAAAAACCGATGCTCGAGCGAATGCATGTTGGTTAACTGAATCTCAGTCGGCAACTGCCTATGCAAACAGTTGTGTAGATGCACCAATCATCGGCAAGGAGCGTCAGCAACTCATCCTTCTCTGGGGGGACTCACATGCGGCAAGGCTTTTTCCCGGCTTGTCGTTGGTCAACAAAGATTCAGCTCGACTTGCTCAGTTCACGAGGGATGGATGCCCCCCGATATTCCATTATGGGGTAGACACATGCATAAACGCAAATGCCCATGTGTTAGCACAAGTGAAAACGCTTCGCCCAGATGTTGTTATCCTTTTTGCGAGATGGGATTTTTATAGTCGTGTAAAAAACGTTGACCTACTTGAGTTGAATAAAACAGTAGAACGACTTACCGATGTTGGTGTACCGAAAATTATAATTGTTGGACCCGCACCTGCTTGGAAAAACTCCCTACCACACACTATCACTCGATTATATAAAATATTTAGGATGTTTCCCGATCGCACAAAAATAGGACTAGAAGAAGGCATATCAGAGCTTGATGGTAAAATCAAAGGTCAGTTGCGGACTTTTAAAACTGCGCGATATTTTTCCGCGCTTGAGGCAATGTGCAATGAAGACGGCTGTTTGACACAAGTGGGCACGAATCCGCAGGAATTAACTACATGGGATTACGGACATTTAACTACGCCAGCTGCAGAATATTTGTCAAATAAACTAGCTAGCGCTACGGAATTATTTTCGAACAATTAGATAAAAAACGTTCATCCGTCAGCCGTATTAAATCAAAATAGTGCGAAGGCGCCGGCAACTATTAAATTGCTAGTAATGCCTAAATACTTCGCCTTTTCGTTAATCTTTTCGAAATTAGCTACTATAAAAAGCTCGCCCAATGATTAAACATCTCAACCTGATCGGAATTAAAATTGAGTCTGCCGCCACAATAGTTTTTATTATATGCGTTAGCGCTTTTATGTTGACTATGCTTTCGTTTGGTGGCAGTCAATTGAATATTTTGTTAGTCGCTTGCTGCATCCTGCTATGTTGGGTCTTAACTACTACGGGAGAATTAGTTTTGCGTGGAGCGCGCATAACCAATGTTTCCGCCCGACTGCCGGCAGCATTTGTAGTAGGATTTGCCGCAGTATCCCTCATTATGGTCTTTTTAAATTTTGTTATTACGCTAAGGGCGCTATCCGCATTTTGGATTAGTTGTTTGATGGTGGTAATATTGGCGCTGCTAAATCGCAACAAGTTTATAGAGAGCCATTCCGATCAATGGACTGACGTTTTTATCGCAGCCATGCTTACAGTAGCTATTGGATTACTTACTATTATTCCAGTATCCGGGCCAGAAACGATGTTGACAACTGGGGTCTTACCTATTTGGAGTGATTACTTTCTACACGGCGTTACTATAGCTTCTTTGGGAAGCATCTTTGCATCGGGCGTTGATATGGAGCTAGCCGGAGTTAGCATCAGTTTCTACCACTATGCACCTTTTATTATTCCAGCTGCATTTCAGGCAGTTTCAGGCATGTCAGGCTTGGCGCTTTCCACATCATTCCTCCTGCCGATGGGGCTTTTGATCGCGGCCTTTGGAAGTTATGTATTTGCAGTGATGTTAGGAGGACGATTGTTGGGCTTGCTTGCATTAACAGTCATCGTTTGCTTACCAGCATTTTCAGTATTGATTCAATCCGGATGGTTTGATTTCTATTGGCTGTTGTTTGCAACGCCGGGCACAGGCTATGCACTTGGCGTTTCGGCGATCGTATGCACTCTGACCGTTTCCTATTTGAAACAAAAAAATGGAAATATACTTTTGCTTGCCTTGGTATTACTTGCGTCCGTTATTCTGATACGCGTTCATATATTTATGTTGCTGGCCCCCGCCATCGTCTCGATGTTATTGCTCAATCGCTGGTGGGGAAAAAGGCTGTTGATATTGGGCTTAACAATCCTTGTTGTGTTCGTTGGTCTTATCATACTTATGTCCTCCACTCGGATTCACACTTTCTGGCTGGAACATGCGCATCCATATGACTACCTGAATATAGCCCTGCAATGGTCGCTATTTCACGGGCAAAAAATTAATTTACTAGACTATCCACTGGTAACCTCGGCCATCAAATTAACACTGATATTGATGGCGGTGTTAGGCGTCTACCTGATAGGATTTCCCATCGCATTGTGGTTAAGTATCCGTAGATTCGGATTTCAAGCAAAGGACATGCTCCCTTTGTTACTGGTTGCGAGTTTTATCGGTCTTATGCTTTTCGCGCCGACTGCAGCAAATGGCGACTTCACCGAATACAAACACCGTCATTTTACTTTGCTATACGTAATAGTGGCCATTTATACAATAACCTACATGACTTCTCTGGCGCCAAGCAGCATAGACGTCGAGAGCAGCAAAGCAAAAAATTTAGTGCATGGTTTGGTTATGATTATTTTCACCGCAACAATTATCTTGAATTGGAATAACAACCCATCTCGCCCCAATGTCGAAGCCATGCCATGGGCAAGCAAGCTTGACAATCAATCAGTCATCCCAGGCCTTCTGCAGGCTTCGCAATACATAGTTAAAAATGCCAGGAGAGGCGATGTCTTTGCAACAAATATTTCCTCCTCTTCCACCTCGGAAGTGAACAACTTGAACATCCAAGCTATATCACTGACAGGCATACCAGCTTTCCTCAGCCGCCCCGAGCTACGAGTCGGGCGCTCTGAATGCGTGCGCGAGATTGTGACGATGCGTTTGGCCGTATTGCGTGAGCTTTCATCCATGCGTACCTGGCCTGATGCAAAAACACTTCTGCAGCAAAATGGTGTTCGGTGGTTTTTGCTTACGGCTGCAGAAAAACCCCAGTGGGATCCAGAGTTGAGGGTCTCCGTATTTACGTTCGATGGGCTCTCGGTCTATGACTCCGGGGAAATAGCCAATAAACAGCCCATAAAAGCAAAATGTTAATTTTACTCACCTCGTGATATTTTTGGAATATTCTCAAACTCTATGATAAAAAAAATCCCTTTTAACCGGCCCTACATGACCGGCAAGGAGCTGGCGTACATCGCAGAGGCCCATGTAAATGGACACCTTGCCGGGGATGGTCCGTTTACAAAACGTTGCCACGACTGGCTAAAGGAACGAACAGGATGTCACCGAGCGTTGCTGACCCATTCCTGCACTGCCGCGCTTGAAATGGCCGCCTTAATACTAAATATTAAAGCCGGCGATGAAATTATCATGCCATCGTACACATTTGTCTCAACTGCGAACGCATTTGTGTTGCGCGGTGGTGTGCCAGTTTTCGTTGATATTCGGGAAGATACCCTCAACCTGGATGAGCGCCTGATTGAGGCGGCAATCACGCCTCGTACGCGGGCGATTGCTGTCGTCCACTATGCCGGTGTCGCCTGTGATATGGATGCGATTATGTCAATCGCCAAGCGGCATGGGCTGAAGGTTGTAGAGGATGCGGCTCAGGGGATAATGGCCAGCTACAAGGGCCGCGCTCTTGGAAGCATTGGCGATCTTGGTGCCTTCAGTTTTCATGAAACAAAAAATTTGATTTCCGGCGAAGGGGGTGCGTTGCTGGTCAATGACCTTGAGTTAACCTTGCTGGCCGAAACTATTCGAGAAAAGGGGACGGATCGCAGCCGTTTCTTTCGGGGCGAGGTCGACAAGTACACATGGCAGGAAGTCGGCTCTTCCTTTCTGCCGGGTGAGTTGATCGCGGCCTTCCTTTGGGCGCAGTTCGAGGAGGCGGACCGAATCACACAACAGCGCCTGACGAGCTGGCAGCGTTACCATGAGATGCTTGCTCCGTTGGAATTGAAGGGAATCCTGCGCCGTCCTACGATCCCTGATGACTGTCAACACAACGCGCACATGTACTACGTTATTATCGCCCCTGAATTTGATCGCCAAAAAATACTGGACGAATTCAAGCGTTACGATATTGGGGCTGTTTTCCATTATGTTCCATTACACTCGTCACCTGCCGGACAACGTTACAGCAGGGCTCATGGTGTGCTGGATGTGACTACCATGCAATCAGAGCGACTGATCCGATTGCCTCTTTGGGTCGGGCTAACGGAGTGTCAGCAAGACAAGGTAATTGATGTGTTGAAGTCTGAGGGCGATTTTTGTTAGTACGTTTTAAAAATGAGAGTTTGTTTATGAAAGCAGTTATTTTGGCGGGCGGCTTGGGTACTAGGATCAGCGAAGAAACGTCTACACGCCCGAAGCCGATGATAGAAATCGGCGCCAAGCCCATTCTTTGGCACATCATGAAAACTTATTCCCACCACGGAATCAATGACTTCGTGATTTGCTGTGGCTACAAGGGGTATGTGATCAAAGAGTATTTTGCCAACTACTTTTTGCACATGTCCGACGTGACCTTTGACATGAGCAAGAACAGCATGGAAGTGCATCAGCGTAGTGCGGAGCCTTGGCGCGTCACACTCATCGACACCGGCGAAGAGACCATGACTGGTGGCCGCTTGAAACGGGTTACGGACTATGTCAAGGACGAGGAGTCTTTTTGTTTAACCTATGGCGACGGCGTGAGCGACGACAACATCACGGAGCTGATCGCTTTCCATAAAACGCAAGACGTCAAAGCCACCGTGACCGCGACTATTCCACCGGGGCGTTTCGGCGCCTTGGACATAGAAGGAAACAAGGTCGGCAGCTTCATGGAAAAGCCTAAGGGCGATGGCGGCATGATCAACGGCGGCTTCTTCGTGTTGTCGCCAAAGGTTCTCGAGTACGTTACCGATGACCAGACGATCTGGGAGCGTGAGCCTTTGGAGCGATTAGCCCGAGAAGGGGAGCTGGCGGCCTTCTCTCATCACGGATTTTGGCAGCCAATGGATACGCTGCGCGACAAGATGCATCTTGAGGAATTGTGGCAAACCGGTAAAGCGCCGTGGAAGGTGTGGTCTTGAATCCGTCATTCTGGAACGGCAAGCGCGTGCTGCTAACAGGGCACACCGGATTCAAAGGCAGTTGGCTGTCGCTCTGGTTGCAATCCTTGGGTGCTGACTTGCTCGGGTACGCGCTTGCCCCGCCCACCAATCCGAGTTTGTTTAAAGTTGCTGATGTCGAAAAGGGCATGACCAGCGTCATAGGTGATATTCGTGACCTGGTCAAATTGCAGGCCGTTTTTGCTGAACACAGGCCCGAAATCGTTATCCACATGGCCGCTCAGCCACTTGTACGCTATTCCTACGAAAACCCGGTCGACACTTACTCCACCAACGTCATGGGCACGGTACATCTGCTCGAGGCTGTGCGCAATACGCCGGGCGTTAAGGCCGTAGTCAATATCACCACCGACAAATGCTACGAAAATCGAGAATGGGCCTGGGGTTATCGCGAAAACGAGCCTATGGGCGGCTATGACCCTTACAGCAACAGCAAGGGTTGTGCTGAACTGGTCAGTTCCGCTTATCGATCGTCGTTCTTCAACGCCAACAAGCATGCTCAACACGGCATTGCTCTGGCTACCGTTCGGGCCGGTAACGTCATCGGGGGTGGTGACTGGGCGCAAGATCGCCTGATTCCCGATATCCTTGCCGCTTTTGAGCTAAAAAATATCGCCGACATTCGCAACCCAAATGCCACTCGTCCCTGGCAGCATGTACTAGAGCCTTTGCGGGGCTACTTAACGCTGGCAGAACGCCTTTACGAACAAGGTTCCAGTTATGCCGAGGGCTGGAACTTTGGCCCCAACTATGAAGACGCCAAGCCTGTTGGCTGGATTGTCAAGCAAATGGCCGAGATGTGGGGCAACGATGTTCAGTGGAAAATCGACACTGGCGAACACCCTCACGAGGCTAACTACTTGAAGCTCGACATCTCCAAGGCGCGTAGTCGCCTTGATTGGCGCCCCGTGCTGCGTCTGACTGACGCGTTGAAGCTGATCATCGATTGGTCCAAGCAGCGCCAGACAGGTGCAGACATGCGCAAGCTGACTTTGAACCAGATCAACTCCTATCAAACATTAACTAACAACTAATCAACACTATGCAAAACGCCAAGACCCAAACCATCCGCGACCAAATCGCCAAGCTGGTGGACGAATATGCCACGCTTGCGCTGGCTACTGAGCCATTTTTCCCCGGCGTTACCGCGATCCCGCCATCGGGCAAGCTCCTCGACGCCAAAGAGCTTAAACACATGGTCGAAGCTTCGCTTGACGGCTGGCTGACCACTGGCCGGTTTAATGCAGAATTTGAAAAGAGACTCGCTGCATTTATAGGTATCAAACACCTAATCACTGTCAACTCGGGTTCCTCAGCCAATTTGGTGGCCTTCAGTACACTCACTTCGCCAAAACTCGGCGACCGGGCCATCAAGCCGGGCGATGAAGTCATAGGCGTGGCGGCAGGCTTTCCGACCACCGTCAATCCCATCCTGCAGTTTGGCGCAGTACCCGTGTTTGTGGATGTGGATCGCTTGACGCACAACATTGATGCCAACAAGATAGAAGCCGCCATTGGCCCCAAGACCAAGGCCATCATGTTGGCTCACTCGCTGGGCAATCCCTTTAACCTCGATGTAGTCACAGCTCTATGCAAAAAACACAATCTGTGGCTGGACGAAGATTGCTGTGCCGCGCTGGGCACCACCCATCGGGGCAAGATGGTTGGTACCTTTGGCGACATTGCCACCTTGAGCTTTTACCCTGCGCATCACATCACGATGGGCGAGGGTGGTGCG
>JACMQE010000263.1 GCA_014377145.1 Glaciimonas sp.
CAAAATACTGCTACCCGGCGTTGGCAGCTTTGACAACGCTATGCAGAAACTCCAGAGTCTGGGCTTGGTTGAGGTTCTGCGTGAGCGGGCGGCTGCGGGGATTCCCTTCCTCGGCATCTGTCTCGGCATGCAGTTGCTGGCATCCGGTAGTGAGGAGGGCGTGCTGCCGGGACTCGACCTGATTTCCGGGACGGTTCAAAAATTTTCGCTGGATGCTTCACTGACCAGCCTGAAGATTCCCCATATGGGCTGGAACCTGATTCGCCATGTCAAGGACAGCCGGCTCACTGCCGGATTGGACGATAGGTCGAGGTTCTATTTTGTCCACTCGTATCACTATGAGTGCACCAACGCTGCTGATCGGCTGCTGGAAACACATCACGGTTATGCCTTCACTTCAGGGGTCGAAAGAGGTAATGTCATGGGCGTGCAGTTTCATCCCGAAAAGAGTCACCGGTATGGCATGCAGCTGATCAAAAACTTCGTGGAGCTTTAACATGCTGGCTACACGCGTCATGCCTTGCTTGTTAATGGATCGGGGCGCCTTGGTCAAGACGGTTCAGTTCAAGAATCCTGTCTACGTCGGCGACCCTGTCAATGCGGTGCGCATTTTCAATCAGAAAGAAGTGGACGAACTGCTTCTCATCGACATAGCAGCGACCACCGAAAAGCGCGGTATCGATTTTGAAACCTTGGAGAAGGTTGTCACGGAATGCTTTATGCCGATCTGTTACGGCGGTGGTGTCGACAATCTGTCGGATATGCGCCGGCTCTACCACCTGGGCATCGAGAAGATATCCTTGAGTTCTGCGGCCATCAAACGCCCCGCGCTGGTCCGCGAGGCAGCAGACGAGTTTGGCAGCCAGGCTGTTGTTGTAACGCTAGACGTGAAGAAGAATCTTTTTGGCAAATACACGGTTCGCACCCACCAAGGAAAAATCGACACCAAACGTTCGGCCCTAGATGTCGCTCGCGACATGGAGCGTGCTGGTGCCGGTGAGATTCTGCTGTATTCCATTGATAGGGACGGCACCTGGTCGGGGTTTGATCTGAACCTGATCCGGGACATCAGTCGCGCAGTCGGCATCCCGGTGATCGTGTGTGGCGGCGCCGGGGAGATGTCACATTTACGTGCAGCCGTGAATGAGGCGGGTGCCTCGGCCGTGGCTATTGGCAGCATGGCGGTTTTTCAGGCCAAGGATCTTGGCGTCTTGATCAAGTTCCCTACCAGGCAGCAACAGGAAAAAACATTCGAATGAACAGCTTTATCAATACAACCATCTGTACCCGCTGCATCTATGACAGCACCGTACCCAATATCTCGTTCGATGAAACTGGCGTATGCAACTACTGCAGGCAGATTGAAGGGCTTGATCAGGAATATCCTACCGGCGCCGAAGGTGAGCGGCGTCTTGTAAAGATGATTGATGACATGAAGAAGTCCGGAGTCGGAAAGAAATACGACGCGATCATCGGCGTCAGTGGTGGGTGTGACTCGTCGTATCTCGTACACAAGATGCACGCGGCCGGGTTGCGTCTGCTCGCCGTGCATTTCGATAACACGTGGAATTCGACGATTGCGACGGAGAACATCCACAATCTCCTCGAAAAGCTCAACATTGATTTGTTCACCATCGTTGTCGACAACAAGGAGTACGACGATATCTATCGGTCGTTCCTGCAGGCAGGCGTAAAAGACATCGAATGCCCGACTGATATTGGTCTGGCGACCACGCTGTACAAGGCTGCCGACAAGTTTGGTATCAAGTACATGATTGAGGGCCATTCATTCCGCACCGAAGGTGTAGCACCGCTCGGCTGGGTCTATATGGACGGCAAGTACATCGAATCAGTGCAGAAAAAATTCGGTACATACAAAATCAAGACTTTTCCAAACCTGTGGTTAAAAGATTTCTTGCGCTGGATGATTTTTGGCCAGATCAAGAAAGTTCGACCAATCTACTATATGGATTACGACAAGGAAGCGGCGAAGAAACTTCTGACAGAGCAATACGGCTGGCAATGGTACGGCGGTCACCACCTGGAAAACCGTTTTACGGCGTTCTATCACAGCTATTTTCTGCCTCGTCGCTGGGATATCGATTTTAGAATTGCAGGCTATTCTGCATATTGTAGAAATGGGTGGATGAGCCGGGAGGAGGCGCTGCGGTTGATGCAGGAGCCCCCTCACATCGAGGCTGATCTAGTGGATTTCGTGAAAAAGCGTTTAGGCTACAGCGACGAGGGATTCGAAGCGGTAATGAGTCTTCCAAAGAAAACCTACAAGGACTACAAAACCTACAAAAGAACATTTGAGCGCCTGCGTCCTTTCTTCTGGTTGATGTACAAGCTCGAACTGGTTCCTAAAAGCTTCTACATGAAATTCACGGTCAAGCAGGCGTAGCTTGGAAAAGTACATCTTGCAATATGGCAGCCTGGCTGGCTGGCCCTATCGCGTGGCGGAGGGGCTGCGAAAGGCTGGTTACAAAAGCCTCAATGTGATTCAGGAAAACTCGGATGTCGCAGACCTGGATCGCCAGTTGCCGCACCACCGTGCATTGGCGAACAGGAGCGATGGCAAGCTCACAAAACTCATCAAACGCGTCCAGTTTTTGGGCGAGGTGGCGGAACAATGCTCTCTTGTTCACTATCACGGAGGCGTGATTCTGCGGAGTCATTCTCATCATTTGATCGAAGGAAGATTATTGGCAAAGAAGCAGATTCCGATGATCATGAGTTTTGGTGGAGGAGACGCCCGCATCGTCAGCGAAGCGCGGGCCAAAAACCCTTACTTCTTTCGCCAACCCGATGGGCCGCGAGATGAGCAGATTCGTGCTTACTTGAAGTCCATTTCTCGGTATATCCGCCATGTGGCGACCGATTGCGAAATGATGAGCTATGTCGAGCCTTACTTTGAAAAGTGCCACATATTCAGGCAACCGGTGAACCTGCAGGCCATTCAATTCACCGAGCCACGGATCGACCGTCCACCGGTGATTTTGCATACACCGACAGAAAGCTGGGTTAAGGGTACGGACTACATTATTGCTGCCGTAGAAAAACTGCAGGCCGAAGGGTGCAAGTTTGAGTTCAGTCTTAAACGGCAGCTCACCCAAACCCAAATGTATGAAGAAATAATGGCATGCGATGTGTATATTGATGAACTGCTGTGCGGCTCACATGGCGTTACCGCGGTGGAAACCATGGCTGCAGGTAAACCGACAATGACTTATATCAGGCCGGATCTTGTGTCCAAATATCCGACCGACATGCCGCTCGTTAATACCAATCCCGACACCATCTATGACAAGCTAAAGGAGCTGATTTGCGAGCCAGACTTGCGCGCCGATCTCTCTTATCGCAGCCGCCGGTATGTTGAAAAGTACCACGATGTTGATATTGTTGTTGGTGACCTAATCGACACGTACAAGGAAATCGGGTTTCAAAGCGACTAGTAGTGCTATTGGTAACTCCCGCAAGAATGGAAGAACTGTCAGTTGTGAAAACTAAACGGCATCTAAGGTATGAGGAGGTTCGGTTGTGTCTGTTGTAACTATGCTGAAGAGCGCGCTAAAAAGTATTCCCGAACCGATGGCGGGGCCACTTTCGCATGTTCCTTTTTCGCTTCGCCTTGGGTTTACCTACAAGCGTTCAGCATCAATCATTCGCGCTGCAGAAGTTGCCGATTCTTCAGTGTTGGATGCCGACCGGTTGATTCAGCTACGATCTATATTGTTCGCTGCTGTGAAAGAGGTTGATTTCTATCGTGATTTCTACCATAGCAACGGGTTTAAGCCGGACGATCTGCGAACGCTGGCCGATTGGGATCGGGTACCGATAGTGACCAGAAGCGATTTGCAGGGCGTACCTTTGGTAGCGAGATCCTCTCGTGACGTCAGTGGGCTGCCCGGTAATACCGGCGGTACTTCAGGCCGTCCGCTTGAGTTTTTGCTGGATAAAAAAGCTGTTGCGAGAGAGTGGGCGCACATGCACTTTATCTGGAGAGCGCGAGGGTATCGTCCGGAACAGCTGAAGCTGCGGTTTACCGGAAAGCGGTTCGATAGCGCGCAAGTGCTTCACTACCATCCAATGCATAACGAATATATCGTTAACGCCGACAGCCCGATGTCGGCGGTCGTGGAGGCCATCGCCGCTTTGCCTTGCGACACCGTCCCTCGCTGGGTACATGGGTATCCCAGCCTGGTGGCGGAATTTGCTCATACCTTGGCAGAACAGGCGCCTTCGTTGGCCGCGTTGTTCCGTTCACG
The DNA here is from genome assembly GCA_014377145.1 of Glaciimonas sp. Next base: position 4,269 of record JACMQE010000263.1, read on the forward strand.
GCTTTTCGGTGTACTGTTGGGGTCAGAGTTCCCCGCGTCGGTCTATCGCACTGTTATTGAAGAGGTCCTCTCTTCAAATGTCGTCAGCTGGTATGGTCACAGTGAAATGGCGTTGTTGGCGAGGGAAACAGCGCTGGGTGTGTACGAGTCTCTCCCGACCTATGGCTACGCAGAGGCTGTAGCTTTGAAAGATGGTTCGGCATGCAGGCTCGTATGTACCTCTCTCCATAACCGGGCTCATCCTTTTATTCGATACGATACAGGCGACCTGGTAGAACCAATCTCCCGCCAGCGAGGTTCGCTCGCTTTTCGTATTAGAGAAGGCCGAGTTGGGGATTTTGTAATTGATCGCCTCGGACTGAAAGTGTCGTTGACTGCCATCATCTTTGGCAGACACCACGCCGCTTTTGAACGTCTGAAGCATTTGCAGGTTCGCCAAGATTCTCACGGGCAGATTACCTTACTGGTTGTACCTCTCTCCTCAAGCAGCGATCTATCCGAGCTGCGCGAGGGATTTGATTTCAGTGGGTTAAATCTGGATTGGGAGCTTGAAATAGTTGGCGCCCCCATCAGAACCCCAGCCGGGAAAATCCGACTAAAAGTTGTGATGGACGCCGGATGATTATTGGACGCGTAAATCGGCATCATTCATTTTTTTTCGCGGGCTGTAGTCGTGAAGGGCTTACGGGTATGCGGGTTGCGCCGCGCACACCCGATGATCTCGCGCGTGAACGAAATTGCAAGTTCAGGAAAACCATTAGTGGTCCTCTGCCCAAAGGACATCGTTTTGGCTAATAAGCTTTTTAACTTGCGAGCAAAGTTCCAGATGCTCATGGATAGAGGTTATGTACCTGTTTTTTCCATGAATATCCTTTTGCAGCTGTTGGGGTTTGGCTCCACGGTGATGGTTGCAAAGTTTCTCCTTCCAGCCGAGCTGGCAATGGTGAAAACTGCACAGGCTTACGCGGCAGTGGCGGTGATCCTGGCGGGTGTCGGTCTGACTGCACCGATACTACGTTTCTGCGCCGATTCCCGGTTTGGTGAGGAGGCACAACAAGTGATGTTACGCACGGCGCTACGTGCCGTCGCTTATGTCAGCGCGATCGTTGTGGCCATAATTCTTTTGGTCGTGTCGGGTGCTCTGGGGTTAGACGCGCAACCTGGCAGGGTCTATGCCCTCTATGCTCTGGTGCTCCCTGCACTCGCCCTAACGGGACTGCTCTATGTTTACCTGCAGGCTCGCCAACAGTTCGGTGCACTGGCCAAGAACCAGGCGGTGATCAAACTGGCCTCGGTTTGTCTGGTGGTATGGGCGACGTATGTTTGGGGTCTTTACGGCCTGCTGGTCATGACTGTTGTTGTGGCTTATCTGGGTTTGCTGCCCCTTTTGCGGCTGACCGTTGTTAGGCGGCGGCCTCCGACGGTTGTCATAAATTTACCTCTGGGGTTCTATCGTTTTGCTTTTTATGGCATGGCGGGGATGTTCGTTTCAGCACTTGGACAATCGTCCGATTTCATCCTGATGGACCTCGTTGGCACCGACCGCACCGACGTCGGCAGGTACGCACTAGCCTCCGTTTTTTTTCTGGGGGCCGCAACGCTCACAGGTTCTATTCAGGCTGTCATTACACCAAGATTCACCACACTCCTCGCCGACCCTCCCCAATTCATGGCTTATCTGCGTGGCTGGATTCCAAAAATAGTCATACTGAGCCTTGCCGTTGCTTGTACCACGGTGGCGATGGGTTGGATTCTGCAAATATGGTTCTTTGGTGAGAAGTATGTTGGCTTTGTTGACTATCTGGCTATCTTGATGCTCAAGTATGTCGTTTGGTCATCCTACGCCGTCGTGGGTTCAGCCATGCTGGGTGCGGGCATTATCAAGAGCGGGACCTGGGTGGCGGTAGCCACGACGACAGTATCTTTTGCTCTGGGTTACCCGCTCTGCAAGTGGTGGGGTGCTACTGGTGCTGCCGTAGCTCAGGTCAGCGTGGCTGTGCTGTCGCTTGGGTTGATTCTGTGGGTGCAGAAACTGGAGTTCAATCGCTTGTTTGGCATGTCTTTGAGGGCTGCCCGGTGATGCTTGACCGTTTGATGCGTTACGCCACCCTGGCACTTAAGCTGCCTCCAAAGGTCTTCGTGGCGAAGATCGCTCATAGGCTAAAGAGTAATGCCATGGCGGTCGGCTTACGGCAGCGGGATCGCTGGCGATCTACCTATGACCTGTTGCCGCCGTATTTTGCTGGCGCGATGCTGGCGCAACGTTGTTCTCCCGTTATCGGTTTTGTAGGTAAGCAACAGATCGATGAGATTCGCGTTATCAGTCGCCACTATCTTGAGCACCGCTTTGACTTGTTGGGTTCTGGTTGGGTCGAGGTGAGCCATGGCATGGTCTGTGCTGGCCTCGAGGGACATCGCTACCCGCCCGCCCATGCCGTCCTCGGGGAGATTCCAGGCCGCTGGTCGGACAATTGCATCAACCCTTCGAACCTGATCCGTGCTAAGTCGATCGCGGCGCTGCTGACCCCGGGCTATGTGCCTATCGACTGGCAGCTAGATTTCAAGTCGGGGTACCGCTGGGATGAAAAGACCTGGTATCAAGACATTCAATTCGGGCACTTCCCGGGCGTCGATGTCAAAGTCCCTTGGGAATTATCGCGGATGCAACACTTGCCCCAACTGGCGCACGCCTATGCGTTGGCGACTTACGGCACCGAGGGCTTTGCGCCCCCTGACTACTACTTGCGAGAATTTCGGGACCAGATTCTAGACTTTGTTGCGAGCAATCCACCACGTTACGGCGTCAATTGGGCGTGCACGATGGATGTTGGAATTCGCATTGCGAATTGGCTGATGGCTCACGATCTGTTCATGTGCAGCGGTGCGAAATTCGACGATGAATTCGAACAAGTCCTGCTTCAAAGTGTGTATCAGCATGGTCTTCACATCATCAACAATCTGGAATGGCATGCAGAGCTTCGGAGCAACCACTATCTAGCTGATATTGTTGGACTGCTGTTTGTCGCAGCTTATCTTCCGTGCTTCGCTGAAACTGACGCCTGGCTAGCTTTCGCCATACAGGAGCTTGTTGTTGAGGTTCAAAGTCAGTTCCATCAAGAAGGCGGTAACTTCGAAGCCTCAACCTGTTATCACAGGTTATCTGCCGAGCTTGTCGTTTACGGCACTGCAATTGTTGCCGGGTTGCCTGAGAGCAAACGCAAAGCACTCGCACGTTTTAACCATAATTTGATTCGAGGTGTGCCGAGACTACGTCCGGCCCCGCTCGATCTCTATCCAATTCCTGGTACAGACACCCTTGGATTTTTCCCTCCATGGTTTTGGGAGAAGCTTGAAAAGATGGCGGAATTCACCTGGCACATCACTCGACCAGATCTGTTGGTTCCTCAAATCGGTGACAACGATAGCGGTCGCCTTTTTAAGCTGCAGCCCGTTTATGAAACATTAACCGTTAGAGCTGCAAAAGCCCGATATCAGAACTTGGGCGATTATGCCGATCTGGCCGGGGATGAAATTTACTTACGTGAAGAAAGTCAGGATCATCGGCACCTTGTTGCAGCTATCAATGGATTTTTTGCGAGAAGCGATTTTGCGGATTTCTCTGAAGGATTCGAGTTGGAGGCGCAACTTATTCGCGCTCTTGCCAAAGTTAATGACGTGCCGAACATTAGTACAGGGCCTTTCAAACCACGAGTAGAAAACGTCTGCATTACAGAGGCTGTTCCCGATGTAGAAGAGCTACAGCAGCGAAAATATGAATTTGTCTTGCCAAAGTCAACAGGTACAAACTTGATTGACGGATTGCGGCTACACACCTATCCTGAATTTGGAGTTTACCTATATAAAAGTAGTCAGCTTTATTTGGCAATTCGTTGTGGTGATATTGGTTTGAACGGACTCGGTGCACACGCCCATAACGATCCGCTTTCTATTGAATTGTGGATTAATAGCCAGCCTATCATTATTGATGGAGGTAGCTACGTTTATACGCCATTGCCAGCGCGACGCAATGAGTTCAGATCGGTCTCGGCCCATTTCTCCCCACATATTGAAGGTCGCGAGCCAGGTAATTTACAGTTGAACGTTTTCCAACTTGGAGATGAAGCGAAGGCCCGATGTTTATCTTTCAACCGCCGCGAATTCATCGGTTATTACTTGCTCGGCGAGAGCCGTATCTACAGGAAAATTACAGTTGAAACAGATATTATTAAATTAGTGGACTGGGTAGTCGGAGAAGCGAGGCCTTTGGTGAAACTCGACCCATCTCACCTACCTTGTTCTGCTGGGTATGGCTGGCGGATAAACAATACGGAAGTGGGAGCGACTTGAACTATTATTTGCTCTACCTTCTCGTTATTTTGGCCTATCTGCCTGGACTGGTGATGTTAATTTGGTCTAAAAAAGTTTGGAAATTTCCTATTCTGGCTTTCGCATTTGTTGGGATGTTTATTTTCAATGCATTGGGAAGTATTAGTGTTTTCTACGAAGAGAAAATTTACACCATTGAGTTTGATGCCTATGCGGTATCAGAAGAACTGACATTGCTACTTATAACACAAGCAATTTTGTATTACGTTGTGGTGACTCCCTACCTTATGTTAAGAGATGCACCTCTGCGGAACTTTAAAAACAGTTTATATGATGAAGTAGCTATCAGCGTCGGATTAGGTGCTATTCTGATTATCAGTGCGTTGTACTATAAACAGACGGGTACGTTTTTGCTACTGTCTTCTCTAGATGGCAGTATGAACATTGACAACGCTTATCAGTTTCGCGACAAGTTGGTTTATGGACTTTCACACTGGCCGTTTTACAGCTTGGGTTTTGTATTTCTGCCCTTGTTTGTATCTAGTTATGCATTTATTCGAGCAAAAGCTAACGGAAGCGCAGACTTTTTGTTCTATTTGGCGATTTTGATATGTTTCAGCGCCAGCTTGTCTTTGGGATCTAAGGGCGGATTAATCAATTTCGTTTTATCTTTCGCCATTTCATATGGCGTCTACTTGGGTGCTACTGGGGTTAGTCCTTTCAAATTGGCAAAGAACCGAAATTTTCTTATTTTTGTTTTATTTGCGCTAATACTCCTCGTCGTTGGATACTTATATGCCACACCGGATCAGCTTACACCGGGCGCGTTAGTTAAGCGCCTATGGTATCGGGCGTTCGTAACCTATCCAGAAACTATAGCAGCTGCTATCAGTTACACAAGAGAAGTTGATTTTCTTGGTATTAGAATTTTTCCAACGGTGAGAGGGCTTTTATCCCATGAGAACGCTAATTTGACGATGTTGTTGCATGAGTATATTGCTAGGGCGCCAGGTGGCGTGAATGTGGCTTTTATTGGCGAGGCATTTATCTCAAACGGCTGGCTTGGTGTGGTACTTGCTTGCCCTGCAATCTTTTTGATACTAATATTACTTCAAGAAATTGCGTTTCGATTGACCTTGGGCCTTGCTTCGCTTGCCTTCTCTTCTCTTTACGCTTACATGGCGATTCTTTTGTCTGCCAATGGAATGTTTGCCACTCTGTTCACATTTATGTACCCAATGGCATTGTTAATCTTAGCTGGCGTTACTGTACTCGTTTACAAAATATTCTTAAAAATAAATCCTGAACTTAAATACTCATCTGAGGCAAAAGTCAACACTAAATCATGAATACCAATACTATTGCTCCAATCTTTTTCCGATATCCTTTCCAAATTATGACCATTGGTTTGGGTGTGACGCTGGCAACTTTTCTGTGCCTAACTTACTTTGCGGAGCCACAGTGGGAAGCTGTTGGTGTTATCCGCGTGGGACAGTTGCCAGTTCTTGTTGCGGCCGGTATTAAAAGTGAAGCCCTCCCAGTAGTGCCTGTAGCGGCTGTGATGGAGATGATGAGGCAACCTTCGTTCTTGCCACAATCCCAAAAAACAGCAGCAACTAGCTTTTTCCCTCCGCAACAGTCTATGCGGGTGCGGTTACTCCCCAGTGGACATGTCGAAGTCAAAGTTCGGGCTATGTCTGACGAGCTAGCGGCGAGTCAGGTCGAGGCTTCGCTAAAACAGTTGAAGGCGATGCACGACACACCATTTAATCAGCGTGTGTCTATTGTTAAAACTGAGATACAGCGGATTGACCGTCAGCTGGCAATTAACGAAAGTATTCAAGGGCGCAACACAGCACTTATTGAGCGAGATTTGAAAAGCCCACCATCTTTACCTGAACTTTTATACTCGAATATATTGGCTCAACAAGCTGAACGCAGTGACCGTTTAATGGATTACAGAGTTCGCCTCTATGACAGCCTCGATCCACAGCGCACTTTTCCAACAGATATTTTCGGAAAAATCGAGGTTTCTGATTTGCCAGTTTTCCCTAATAAACTAATTTTTGCCAGCTTAAGTTTTTTAACTGGTCTATTTATCTCCGCTTTTTTTATATTGGTACTATATTTCAAGGAGCGAGTTTCAGCGTCAAGTGCGGCCAACTAACATGCGCCTTCTGATCATTGCGTATTTTTATCATCCTGCGCTTACCCCTCGTGCTTTTCGATGGACTGCAATCGCTGAGCAACTCGCTTCACGTGGTTTCACCGTGGATGTGGTTTGTGCTGCACAACAGGACCTCCCAGCTGTCCAGACCGTAAATGGTGTTCACGTCCACCGTGTCGGAGGCAACGCTCGCGGAAACCTCCGGCGATGGCTTGGTGAAGAGCCCATTGGTGCTGCGCCTCATAAAAGTGGGGTATCTTCCAGCACCAGCACCAGCACCAGCACCAGCACCGTACGTGGTCGCATAGTCGTAGTACTAAAGGAGATCTATCGCCAAACGCTACAGAAAGTCATGTGGCCGGACTTTACAGGTCTTTGGTATTTTCCCGCATTGAAGTTGGCGCGAATCTTGATGGGGCAAAAGCGATACGATGTTGTAGTCTCAGTATCAGTCCCATTTACTGGACACTTGGTCGGCCTGGCTCTCAGAAAATACTATCCTGCAGCCCGCTGGGTTGTTGATGTTGGTGACCCCTTCTCTTTCATGAATGAGACGCCAGTAAATAACCATAGGTTGTTTAGTCGGTTGAATTACTATGCCGAACAAAAGGTATTGGAGGGTGCAGACGTTGTATCGGTTACTACGGACGAAACTCGGACCGAGTATTTGCGTTATTTTAATGAGATGGACGCTGATAAGATTACCGTTATTGCCCCGCTTTTCGTGCCGCCTACAGAAACAGGTGACGATTTACCATACTTCACGGTGCCTAATAAAACTAGGATGGTTTTTGCGGGAACGCTTTATAAAAGCATTCGAAACCCGGCTGCCTTGCTTGAATTGTTCAATTCGCTAATAGGTATCACAGTTGATAGACACATAGAGCTGCATTTTTTTGGTGCCATGAACGACTGTGAGTGGTACTTTGACAAGTATAAAAAAATGATCGGCGTCAATATCTTCTTGCACGGTCTTGTCCCGCGCGAAACCGCTCTTCGTGCAATGAAAGAAGCCACCGTTCTGGTGAATATAGGCAACTCTACTTCTTACCAGCTCCCTAGCAAGGTTGTTGAGTATGTCATGCTTGGCAAGCCTGTTCTAAACATCACGAAACTCAGTACTGATAGTTCACAGAATTTCTTCTCTGGGTTTACCGGCATATGCACGGTGACAGAACAAGGGCTGATTGGAAATTCCGCCGAGGTTAGACGAGTCAGAGATTTCATTCAAGATCCACCGCTGATTAGTGATTCAGAAGTTGAAAAATTGAGCCGGATCCACAGCATTGATGCTATCGTAAATAGCTATATCGATCTTTTTCAAAACAAGAAAAATTAACCAATCACTCTAACGCAGGACTAGGTATGATTATTTTTGATGTATGCATACATCGTTTTCATTACGCCAAAGACAGCAGGTGCGAAGTCCCGAAGTCAATAGCCCCGCTAAACACGTCTGATGAGTCACGGGCATACTAGCGATGATTACTTGATCCAGGTGACTTATCGACCGCTAGTGGCTGTACCGACTTCAAAAGCTACTCGCGAAAATGGCCTCAAAGTTTCGCATCATATCCGGTAGACAAAGTAATTCGCTATGAAAATAACCGAGACAGCAATCGCAGATGTCCTGATCCTCGAACCTGGTATTTTCTGTGACGCGCGTGGCTTCTTTTCGGAAACCTTCAACCAGCGCGACTTCAATGCTGCAACCGGTACCAATTTCAAATTTGTACAGGACAACCACAGTCGGTCTAAAAAAAGCGTTTTACGTGGTCTGCACTACCAGGTAGGTCAGCCACAGGGCAAGTTGGTAAGAGTGGTGCGTGGCTCAATTTTTGATGTCGTGGTAGACATCCGCCAAACTTCTGCCACCTTTGGCCAATGGGTAGGCTTGGAAATGAATGAGCATGATCTTCGCCAGCTATGGGTACCGCCAGGTTTTGCGCATGGTTTTCTGGTGCTTAGCGACAGCGCTGACTGTTATTACAAAACAACTGATTACTATTGTCCTGCGCAGGAGCACTGTATCGCTTGGAACGACTCTCAAATCGGTATTGACTGGCGACTTGATGGGCCGCCTCTGCTGTCGGTCAGGGACGCACGGGGCCTATCGTTAAGGGACGCGCAATTGATTGCGTGAGATCGATTTCGTAGCTTTTGCGGGCACTTCTGCTTACAATCCGTTCAAGTGCTGAACACATAACCGACAGATGGCCCCCCAAGACTTGACTTATTATCTTTTATGCCAGCTAACGTATGAACCTGCCGCCAGCCAACGCGGTCTGGCTGAGCGGTTTGGCGTTAGCTTGGGCAAGGTCAATTATTGCCTGCGCGCGCTTGTGGACAAGGGATTGGTCAAGGCCAATAACTTCCGGCGAAGCGACAACAAGCTGGCGTACTCCTACGTTTTGACCCCTGCGGGGCTTGACGAAAAAGGTCGGCTGACCAAGGCATTCTTGAAGCGCAAGCTGGTGGAGTTTGAAGTGCTGCAACGGGAAATAGAAGCACTTCGATGTGAGGCCGGGCAACCATGAGCAACGCGCGAGCTGATGCCACCGCGTATCCAGTCATTCATCCGGTCATTCTTTGCGGCGGCAGCGGGACTAGGCTCTGGCCCCTGTCAAGGCGGGCGTTTCCCAAACAGTTCATTCCATTGTTGGGTGACAAATCCTTGCTGCAACTTACCCTTGAGCGGGTAATGCCTTTAGTCGACTCCACGGTAGCAAGCATTACCTGCGTGTCCTCTGAAGACCACCGATTTCTTCTTGCTGATGTCGCTGAGCATACGGGCGTATCTGTTGGTCAGATTCTGGAGCCACAACCCAAAA